>JAPFCO010000506.1 GCA_026169505.1 Pseudogracilibacillus sp. | reverse complement strand
GAATTAGTTACCAATGAATTAGTTGAATTACAACCAGAAAATAAAGATGTTTTTTTAGAAAATTTAAGCACATTTACAGAGAAAATGACCGTCTTAGATGAAAAGTTTGCTGCAACTTTAGAAGATAATGCCCATCATGAGATTTTAGTATCACACGCTGCTTATGGTTACTGGGAACAACGCTATGGTATAGAACAAATTCCAATTAGTGGGCTTTCATCAAGTGATGAACCATCGCAAAAAGAATTAGCTTCTATTGCAACATTAGCAAAAGATAAAGACATTAAGTACGTTATCTTTGAACAAGCTGGCTCCAATCGAATTGCCACGATTATTCAAGAACATATTGAGGCAGAGCCATTATATATTCACAATTTGGAAGTGTTAACAGAGGAAGACATTGAAAACGATGAAAATTACTTGTCCCTTATGGAAAATAATTTAAAGGTACTCGATAAGGCAACTAAGTAAATAAGGAGGAAATCCAATGTCAGATACAGTTATTCGTTTGGACCATATCTCCCATGCCTACGATCAGCAACTCGTATTAGATGATGTCCATTTGGAAATTAAACGCGGCATGTTCATGGGACTAGTTGGCCCAAATGGTGGTGGAAAAACAACATTAATTAATATTATTTTAGGTTTATTAAAGCCAGATCAAGGCTCTATTAACATACTTGACGAACCGATTGAACAATTTCACGATTGGAATCGGATTGGGTTCGTTTCACAAAAGGCGAATACATTTAATAAAGGTTTTCCCGCTACTGTCTTTGAAGTTGTATCAATGGGGCTGACCGCAAAAATTGGTTATTTAAAATTTATGAATAAACATCATAAAAGTAAAGTATTAGAAGCGATTGATTCAGTTGGAATGAGTGACTATGCATATCGCAATATTGGTCAACTATCTGGTGGACAACAACAACGCATCTTCATTGCCCGAGCACTAGTAAGTGAACCGAGTCTCCTTATATTGGATGAACCAACTGTCGGTATCGACTATCGAAATGTAGAGCGTTTTTATGAATTATTGCATGAATTAAACACGAAGCAACAACTAACTTTACTGTTAGTAACACATGACACAGGAGTCATGACACAATATGCTACAAATGTCGTCTGTTTAAATAAACATCTACATTTCCACGGAAATTCAAAAGAGTATTCCGATTTATCAGCCGAAGCATTATCCGAAATATATGGTCATCCTGTACAAGTTATCGTCCATGATCACTAGGAGAGAATAAATATGTTAGCAGACATTATACAATTTGATTTTTTACGCCATACTTTTTTAACAGGTCTTTTAATTGGGATTATTGCTCCGCTTCTAGGCGCCTTTCTCGTTGTACGACGACTTTCATTATTAGCTGATTCCTTATCACATGTAACATTAGCGGGAATTGCTTTTGGCTTATTTATGGAAAAGCAGTTTGTCTTCCCTTTTTTCAATCCTCTTTATAGTGGGATGGGTTTTTCCGTCGTAGGCGCGATTTTAATTGAAAAGTTACGTTCCGTATATAGTGCTTATCAAGAAATTGGTATTCCGATTATATTAAGTGGTGGAGTAGGTTTGAGTGTTATTTTTATTGCCTTAGCGAATGGTTTTAATACCGATTTATTCAACTACTTATTTGGATCTGTTTCAGCAGTAAGTAAAACTGATCTTTATACGATATTAACTATTTCCATCGTGATAATCATAATCGTCGCCCTGTTTTATAAAGAACTACTTGCCTTATCTTTTGATGAAGAACACGCAACCGTCTCTGGACTTCATTCCAAACGAATACACTTTTTATTTATTGTGTTAACTGCTCTCGTTATTGCAGCATCCATTCGAATCGTTGGAGTGTTACTCGTTTCGGCGTTGATGACATTACCTGTAGCAAGTGCGATGCGACTCGCTAATAGTTTTAAACAACTCATTCTTTATTCCATTATTTTTGCAGAAGTGTCGGTTATTATTGGATTAATTAGTGGGTATTATTTAAGCATCCCTCCAGGGGGAACGATTGTTTTAGTCGCCATCGTTATTTTAGTACTCTGTTTAGCACTAGAGAAACTATCTAAAATGAAGCATAAAGGGGTTGAATCATATGAATAAGAAAGAAGCCATTACGCTATTACAAAAGCAAGGATATAAAGTAACCAAACGTCGTGATGACATTTTATCGTTTTTCTCTAATGAAGATAAATACCATACCGCCAAAAACTTATATGAATATATGGAAGCAATGTACCCAGGAATTAGTTATGATACAGTATATCGCAACTTACATTTATATCATGATCTAGGTATTTTAGAATCAACAGACTTACATGCGGAGAAGCACTTCCGTATGAATTGTAGTGATCAGCACCATCATCATTTCATCTGTAATACTTGTGGAACAACCAAAAAAGTGAAAGTTTGTCCGATGGATGAAGTAGAGAAAATGTTGCAAGCCTATATTATTGAAGGGCATAAATTTGAAATATATGGCTTATGTCCAACCTGTCAGACTGCGTGAGGACCGCTACGATGAAAGTATATGTTGCTGTTGGTATCGGGGGCATTATTGGTTCCATTTTACGATACCTTATTTCAGTCTTGTTTTGGACAGAACAATTAGCTAGCTTCCCTTGGGCAACTTATATTGCAAATATTACTGGAGCTTGTTTATTAACATTCATTCTTTTTCAACCTTTTTTCGTTCAAAAGTTATCACCCGCCGTTTTTGTCGGTGTAACAACGGGATTAATTGGCTCCTACACAACCTTTTCGACACTAATATTAGAAGTAACCATCTTATTTAATCATGATATGTCACTTGCATTACTCTATACTTTTGCTACTATTCTCGGCGGATTACTCGCTAGTTACAGCGGCTATATTGTCGCACAATTAATGAGTAAAAGTGAGGTTTAACTGATGATACTACTACATGTTTTACTCGTTGGTGTTGGTGGATTTATTGGAAGTATTGCCCGCTTTTGGATAGCGAATGAATTAAATAAACATCTCTTAGGAACATGGGTAGCAAATGTTTCTGGTTCTCTATTATTAGCGATCGTTGTACGGTTATATATGAACGGTTTAATCGAAGAACCTATGTGGTTATTTTTTGGTGTTGGATTTTGTGGTGCTTATACTACTTTTTCTACTTTCGGGAAAGAGACATTAGAACTTCTTTTTGAAAAGAAATATGGTTTAGCAATTCTATATGTAGGTAGTTCTTTTACAGTTGCTTTTTTATTCGTAGCATTTTTCTTAATTTGGTAATAAAAAGACATCCCAGGCCGCTAAGCTAAACGTATGTCGGCATGCCTGGGATATGTTTATGCACTCTCTTCTATTAAGCCATCTTTCATCGTAATCACTCGATCTGTATATTGCAGCATCTCTTCTTCATGTGTGACGAGTAAGGTTGTAATATTTAATGACTTTGTTAATTCCTGAATCAATTCCATCACTTCTATGGATCTTTTTGAATCAAGGCTAGCCGTTGGTTCATCTGCAAAAACAATAGATGGTTGATGGATAATTGCTCGTGATATAGCAATCCGTTGTTTTTCTCCCCCTGATAAAGATGACGGATAGGCATGTTGCCTATGTTCCATACCAACTAACTTTAAAACCCGTGTAACTTCCTTGCTCTTCTCTTTTTTCTTCATTTTTGAACCAGCAACATCGAGCATTAATATTAGTTGTTCCTCAACAGTTAAGAATGGAACTAAATGAGATGACTGGAAGATAAACCCAAACTTTTCGGCGCGAATCTCACGCACTTGATCTTGTTTCATCTTGGATAAGTTTTTCCCATTAAAAACTACTTCACCACCTGTTGCTGGTTGCAAACCTGCAGCAATAGTAAGTAATGTACTTTTTCCTGAACCAGAAGCTCCAACTAATGCCGTGATCTCTCCTTCCCTTAAAGTAAGATCAATGCCGTTTAACACTTGTTCTTCTACTTCCCCATTTTGAAAACTTTTCTCGAGGTTATCAATTTTGAATATTTCCATATTACATCTCTCCTTGTTGAATTGCTTGTAGAGGCTGTACTTTTTTAATTTGAATACCTGATAATGTCGCCCCGATAAATCCAATGATAAGAAATACAATCGCTAATTGACCAGTTGCCGTTAACGTTAAGTGAAATGGCATTCCCTCAGGTGCAATTACTGAAAATAACTGACTTAAACCGATTGAAAAGGCAAGGGCAATCGTTGTAATGACAAACATTTGTGTCCACATCATCTGGAATAATGTACTCGTTTTTACTCCGATTGCTTTTAAAATACCAAAGAGACCAATTTTTTGTACGTTCATCATGTAGAAGAATATCCCAAACAACATCCCACTAATGACAACTAAAAACCAGACAATCATATTTAATGATAATTGTTCCGCACTATAACTAGGAATCGTATTCAAGAAGTCTTTATTTGCAAAAGACTGAATGCCATTCATCGTTACCGCTTCGTCCTCTCCGGGAACAAATACCATTTGCATTTCTTCCACATGGAACATTTCCTGGTACACACTAGGGTGAATAAACGCAACAGAAGCGTGACTAAACTTTTGCTGTTCGACAAATCCTGTTACAGTTAAATCTTTACTTAATTGATTGTTAGTTAAAGTGTCACCAACTTCTATACCTTTCTCTTTTAATGATTCATCCAGTATTATTTCTCCCTTTGCAACGTCAGGAAATAATCCTGCTTGATTAGCGGTGACAAAGGCAACACTTACTTGTTTGTCGTTTGCATCATTCATAAAGCCCATTTGAATCGATAAAGCTGTTGCGTCTTCATTTTCTTCAGTAAGCTCATTTTCTGTATCCTCGTCTATTTTGGACAGATTGTACGTTTCATCTGCATCTTCTTCCATATAAAACGTACCTTCAGGCATATCTTTAATTAACGCCGCATTATCTTGAGATAAACCATTCGCTAATCCAGAAATCATTAATGTTAATAAGCTAACTAGAAAAACGATCGATCCTAATATGATAAACCGTGATTTGTTTTTTATAATTTCCTTCCACGCCATTTTCATCGTTACTACCTCCAAGTTGTTGATAGATACAGTATAGCTAACCTACATGAACGCAGTATGAACGGGAGGTGAAGTGAATATTTTTATATTTGGACTAGCATGATTTCTTTTTCATGCGAAGAACATTTTCGCACAAAAAAATAGGCTGCCGAGTTATACTCAACAGCCTTTCTCTACGTACTATTTATTTTTTAAAGCTTCCTTCGAATAAAAATTCATCTAAAGGTCTTCGATCAGATGGTACTTCTCTTGCTTTATTCTTTTCTGATAATGGTGCTTCTGGGTCATGATAGCCAATAGCTATTACTGCTTGCACTTCATATTCTTCAGGGATCTCCAATACTTCTTTCGCTTTGTCACGATCAAAACCACCCATCCCATGCGTTAATAAACCTTGGCGTGCCGCTTCTAATGATAAGTAACCCCAAGCTGTTCCAGTATCAAATGCGTGAGTGATATTCGCATCTCCTTCATCATTTCTAGTCTTTTTCGAAATAACTGCAACTAAAACTGGTGCTTCTTTACACCATTCGACATTAGCCTCATAAATAAATGAATGGAACTTCGCTAAATCCTCTTGTTGTTCTGCATAGACAAAATGCCAAGGTTGCCAATTGGCAGCTGATGGTGCCCAACGAGCCGCTTCAAAAATGCTGTGTAATTTTGCATCTTCAACTGGTTTACTTGAGAACGCACGAGAAGACCAACGTTCTAAATGTATTGGATCAATCTTATGATCCGCTTTTCTTGTAGTAATTGTACTCATGTAATAAAATCTCCTTTTAGTTGAAATAGTCCACTATCTATCATACATATAATTGATCCGAATGCTCAAACAATCTGTTTACAACTTGGGTGCAAAACTCTTTTATTTGAGGTTATGTTATCTTTACTATAAAAAAGCTTCTTACTTGAAAAACCTTAATAAATGAAATCCCAATACCTCATTTTCATTCGTTGGAAGATATTTTTTGATTTGATGACTTGTTCAATTGTATCGTGCATAAAATCGATCATCATTTTCCGTTCTTCTTCCGTTATATCTTGATTACTATATATAGCAATCTGATTTAACGTAATTGCCTGTGTAAATCTGTCGGCGTAATCATTTCCATATTTATGACATACATCCTCAACGTTAGAATATGTTGAACCGCCACGTGGTTGCAACCCATCATAATGCAGTACATACATTACATATGAAAATAGCTTTGATGTTGCGATCGTCGGATTCAAGTCATGAAATGATTGTGTTAGTTTACGGATAGATAAGCGTTTTTTAATAAAATATACAATACCTATTAGTAACAACAGAATAACGATCGCGAGACCTATATATGTTGCATATTTACTCCAGACAGTCGAAGCTTCCTTTTCTTTCTCTTTCTTGTTAATTACTTCCCTATCTTCTTCATCTTTAACTTTCTTTGATCCAGATGATTCATTCATTTTTTCTTCTAGTTCGTTGTCTTCCTCACTATCTTCGATTCCTTTAGGATAATTGGAAATATCTGTTTGCTCCATCACATTATAGTATGGTGGCGTCATCTCTACTGGAATCCAACCAACTTGATCAATATATATTTCGGTCCACGCATGTGCATTTGTTCCATCAATGATAATTTTCTCATATGCTTCCTTGTTGTTTATATCTTTAGGGGTTACTAAATAACCTTCTACATACCGGGCCGGTATATCTAAATATCGAAACAGTAACGTAGCAACAGTTGCATAATGTGTTGCATAGCCTTCTCTGGAATCTTCCAAAACATGGACAAGAAAGTCTTTATCTTGCGGAAGCTCTTCTGGATCTAAATTGTATGAGATATTTCTCGCTACAAAGCCCTTTATATGACTAATAGCCCTTTCGTAAGCTATATGACTATCTGTCGTTTCTATTTTTTCAAAATGATGATTTAACATCCATTCAACATCTTTCGGAATTTCCGTATACGTATCATAAACAAATTCATTATAATGACCTTCATTATTTCTATACGCTTTTCCTTCATCCTCCTCCATCACACCATATAAATAATTAGCTAATGTTGGATAATGAATAACTAAATTTTCATAGGATTCAAATTGATAAAAGCGTTCACCAAAAAAACTTGACGAAACCATTGTCTGATTTGATGATGGACGGACTTGTTCAAAGTCGTTTATGTTCGTAATTAATTCATAAGGTGTGTATAAATACTTACTGCTTGCTTGCATATTATGAATGGTTATCGTGGTTTTATTCAGCAATGTTTCATCATCTATTAATTCATTTACACTACTCAATTGGTTTAATGGATGAAAACCTTCTTCATTTAGCCAATAAAACAGATCCGTATTTTCATATTGCATTTCGGGATCTAATTCTTCCCATTGTTCACTTGTATATACCGCCCCAGTAAATCCCCTTAAATAGACTGATGTTGGTTTCTCCATAATGACTTCTAATGCAGGCTCATGCCGTAATTTCAGTTTGCTTAAGTTCGTGAAGTTTCCTTCTGTGAAATTATTTGTTGGGTTTTTTTCATAGCGAAGGTCGTTCACGCTTTGTTTCGTTTGATTTTGCACACTATTTGTTATATTGCTTGCTTCATAGTCATTAAACGGTTTATATGTAAATAAAAGAACAGTTATCAAGATAGACACGAGTAAAACATACAGAAAAACAGCGCCATATACACTCACCTTAGAACTGCCTTGCGTCGTTGTCTTTTTATAGATAGTTTTAAATGATACATAAAGACCAATACATGCTGAAATCATATTCACTATCAACATACCTTCAAGTTGTATCATTGATTGTAATACAAATAAAATAACGAAGAGTAACCATAATAAGATTGCTTGATTCTTTGCCACAAGATAATAAGATAATAACGATAATAATATACCTAGATAAACTAACATAAATTGTATTGCAAGATGATATGACTCTACCGGTACATTGACCTCATAAGGAGTTATCATTGTTCCAGTATTTTTTCCTATTAGCTCAAATAGAGCATTTAATATTATAAATAAACCATTTACTATATATGAATGAAAAATAATAAAAACAGCAGATAATAATAATAGATAGATACCAATCATCAGCGTTCTTTGTCGATTAGATAAAAAGAAGAATATACAATTTAAAATAATTCCTGGTATAAAGATTAAGACAGACATATCTTCCCATTGAAAGAAAGATAATAAATGAATCATGAACAAAACAAATAATAGATTTGATACAATCACTTGTACGATGAAAAGGGTTCTCTCTGTATGATCATTTTGTTTATTTTTAAATGTAAGGAAGGATTCATTTTGATCGCCTTTTAATTTTGTCTTCATAAATTATGACTCCTTAAATAGTCAAATAGCTCAAGTCTTCTTCCAATGTATTTGGAGTGAAAACAACTTTGTTTAAACTTACCTCTTGATTGTCGCTTGCACCATTCATATACATTAATATAGTTACATGATTACTTCCATGAAGATCTTCTAAGTATTGATTCACTTCTGAAGTAACTAGAAAAACATGAGAATAATGATGAAAGGTATTCATAAAAAATTCCTGGATACCATCATTTTCTTTATTTGTATGCTTGATTGCGAGCACTTCGCTTTGCAATGAAATTAATTGTTCCCTCATATGAATATCTTCTTCTCTGACTTGATTTGTATCATGATCAAACCAACCTATTTTATGTTCATAACCTTGATTAATTAATGAGTTAGATAGCGAAATAAACACTTCAATACTTGTACTAATCGCTTGTGGATGACTTAGATGAACCGGATCATATAATACTAAAATACTTTCATCGAAAGGCTCACTGAATTCTTTTACAATTGGAAAGTTAAATTTATCCGTTAATTTCCAGTGAATATGTTTCACATTATCTTCTTCTGAGTATTCCTTTATTCCGATCATATTTAAACCGTTAGGATCCTTCATATCATTAAATTGCTGCGTACCACTTTCGATACTCATTTGTTTGTTTTTTTCGATAAAATGAATCGGAATATGAGTTGGAATAATATAAGTAATATCATGTATCTCTGATGGAATTGATGTTGCAAAAATATGTAAATAATCATAAATTGTTAACTTTTGTACACTTACTTCTACTTTACCTACTTGTCCACTATTAAAATGGAGTGGAACTTCTATATATTTTTTTCCCCTTACGATGAAAAAAATATCTTTCGTCATTTTCTCTTCTGTTAATCTATTATGAAAAAGTAATATACACTTTACCTTCGTCATTGGTAAGATGCCTTTATTTCTTATGTTTATTTGTACATTTCCTTCTTCTGTTTTATAGGTAGACCAACTGGATTCAAGCTCTACATTTAATTTTCTCTTCATGACAAATAGGAGTATGCCAGAAGAGATAACTAAAGCAATGATGATGATTAAAGCTAGCAACGCAATATACATATCAGTGAATAGATATAATCCAGACAATAGGAATATAATCATAAGTAAATGTATCCATGAACGTACCATCCGATCCCTCCTCTGGAAATATCAGTTTATCACGAAGCTATCGTGATCAGGCGTCTGCACATTACGTAAGATCTCTTGTAATAACTCTTGCGCGCTGTCTGCTTTTATTTGTGCTTTAGGGCTTAAGATGATTCGATGATTACAAGTATCTACAAACATAGCGATCACATCTTCCGGAACAACAAATTCTCTCCCTGAAACATATGCATGTGCTTTAGCAATTCTACTTAGTGATAATGCTCCCCTAGGGCTTACCCCTTGAACAATTAATTCATGATTTCTAGTTGCTTCCGTTAAGCTCGTAATATATTTTAACATTTCTTCTACTATGTGAACCTGGTCTACTTCATGTTGCATATTAATTAGATCTTCTCTCGTCATCACTGTAGATACTGCTTCGAGAGGTTGTGCTGTCTGACGATCTTTTAATAATTCTACTTGACTATCAAAATCCGGATAGCCAATACTCGTCTTAATCATAAAGCGGTCCATTTGTGACTGCGGTAATAATTGTGTACCGTATGAACCAATTGGATTTTGCGTTGCAATTACATTAAATGGCTCCGGTACTGCATAAGTTGTTCCATCAACCGTTACATTCTTTTCTTCCATCACTTCTAAAAGAGCTGATTGTGTTCTACTCGTTGTACGATTAATCTCATCTGCTAATAATAAATTACACATGACTGTACCTTCTTTAAATATGAAATCTTCTTTATTTTTATCATACATCGTAAATCCAACTACATCGGAAGCAACGACGTCTGGTGTAAATTGAATTCGATTAAAATCTAATCCCAACACTTTACTAAATGCGAGAGCAAGTGTTGTTTTTCCAACCCCTGGTATATCTTCTAACAATACATGCCCTTCTGCTAATATAGCCATAAAAACTTTTTTAGCAATTTCATCTTTTCCAATAATAACCTTTTTTACTTCTTCAATTACTTGTTCTGCATTTTGCCTCATGTTAGATCCTCCTGTTAAATTCCATACTTCGTTTTAATTCGCTGTAATTTGCCACCAATTGGTTTTACTGTTACTAATAAAAATATGACATTCGAAACTGCGTAAGTTACCATGAAAGGAACCGATAAACTTACTACTGTGATATACCTTTTCACATTAAATACACCATCAATAGATAAAACCGTCCATACATCCATTAATAATGAAAAAAATACTCCCGCAAATAATCCAAATAGAACTAGGAGGAGCTTATTATTCATCATCATCTTTCTGATGTAAGGTAAACCAGCTATAAATCCAATCATTCCCCAAGCAAACATCTGAAAAGGTGTCCAAGGCCCGTGACCAAAATAAATATTAGATATTAACGCCGTAAGAGAACCGACCAAAAATCCTGCTTCAGCTCCAAAGTATGTTGCTGTTAAGATCACGATTGATGTAACAGGTTTAAAGCCAGGTACGGCTGCAAATAAAAACCTTCCTACAACAGATAATGCAGTCATCACAGCAATGACAACCATATAACGAATACTGGAATCCTTATTTTCAAATGTTAGAAAAAAAGGAATGATCGTTAGAATCACAATAACAAAAGAAATAAAAACATATTTACGGTCATCGAACATCGTGACACCAATCCAAATGGAAATTGGGACAAGTAATAATAGAACGATATAATTAATCCACTGTTTTTTCATATACTTTCTCCTGATTCATTTGACAAATAGTAATAATATCTTCATACGTAATTGCATGATCAAATAAATGTCTGGACATTCTGCTAGCAACTGTCGTATAGTAATTATTTTCTGAGAAAAAGGCTATTGGAGTATCCATTGAAAGCAAACTACGGTCGAAAAACAAACCTACACGATCTGAAACCATCGCTGAAAATTCAATATCGTGTGTAATCACAATAATTGTCATTCCTTGAGCCTGCAAGTCTTTCAATAATGATTGCAATGTTTGTTTAGAGAAGGCATCAATTCCCTTCGTTGGCTCGTCTAACAATAAAATTTTTGGCTGTAACAATAGTATTTTTCCAAGTGCCGCCTTTTGTTGTTCGCCTCCGCTTAAGTCATAAGGATGTTTATCTAATAAATGAGTAATTGCTAACTTTGTTGCCATTTCATTAATAAATTCATCTATCTCATCCTCTGTATAGTTAAATACTTTAGCAATTTCTTCATAATCAGTACGAACCGTATCTTTCAAAAACACTGTCAAGGGATCTTGTGGTAAGACCGCCAAATTATGTTGATACAACTCTTTCCCCTTATATTTTTGTATTTGCTTCCCATTTACTAATACTTTGCCACGATAGGCACGATTTTGTCCTGACATCACATTTAATAATGTTGTTTTACCAGAACCATTTCCACCTAAAATACTGATAATTTCTCCTCGACTAATTTGTACGTCTACATCTGCTAATATATCGGGTAGATCACGTTCATAGCGGAACCATACATTTTTTAGCTCAAGTATTGATTCGGTATTTTCTTCCATTGATCGCTCTTGGTTGGGAGCTGGAATATTGCCGTTCATATATTTACTTAAGAATTCTTTCCCTTCTCTCACTGTTAAAGGACTGTCTCCGTATCCATTTAATCCGTGAAATACTTTCATTGCAGTCGGTAATGCAGGTAGCATGCGGTGTCCTTCATCAATTTGCTTTAGCCGTTTCCCTATATTCCTAGGCTTATCTGTGCAGATTATACTTCCTTCTTCTAATAAAACTACTTTATCAGCCAATGGCAATACTTCTTCTAACCGATGTTCTACCATAACAATTGTTAAACCTAAATCACGATTCAGCTTTTCTAAAGTATGGATAAAATTACTTGCAGCAATTGGATCTAATTGTGAAGTTGGTTCATCTAACACGAGTATCTCCGGTTGCATTACCATGATAGAAGCTACATTTAATAACTGTTTTTGTCCACCCGATAAATTAGTCGTTTTTTCCTGAAACCAAGTATGGATCCCAAAGTAATTCGCTATCTCACCAACTCTTCTGCGAATAACAGGTGTTGGTATTCCAAGGTTTTCTAATCCAAAAGCAAGCTCATGCCAGACTTTATCCGTAACAATTTGAGTTTCTGGATTTTGCATGATAAATCCTATTTCGCTTGCTGCAGTTCGGTCGTCTATATAATGAATGTTTTTACCCATATAAGAAATATCACCAGTTAAATCGCCATGGGGAGCGAGCTCTCTCTTTAACATCTTTAAAAGGGTTGTTTTTCCTGAACCTGATTCACCAAAAAGCACAACAAACTCTCCCTGTTCAATCGACAAATCGACTGATTGCAAGACAGGATGTTCCTGATCTGGATATGTGAATGTCAGATTTTTGATTTTGCATATTTCCACTGGAGATTCTCCTTTATTTCAATTAAACTCGGTAATAAAACTAAAAGTAATACAATAAATATTTTCCCTGTTTCATTTTGGGATAGTCGCCATTCTGACAGTACAGGATAATACATAAACTGATAGCCACCAACTCCATTGACAATCATAATACTAATAAATAATAGTAAGATAACTAAAATAGTCACTGTGTCTCTTGTCTGCCAGGTAAATAAAGAGAAATTTGATCTACCTTTTAATCCATACCCTTTTGCTTTCATAGCATCTGCCTGTTCAATAGCATTTTCTAACGACCACATAATCATACTATTAAACGTTCGAATACCACTTACAATTCGATCTGTCATACTTTCACTCGTGTATAAACCCAATGTTTTTTGAGTTTGATGTACTTTTTTTATTTGGTGTTTAAAATCTGGAATAAAGCGCAATGCCATAGAGATAACTAACGATAATTTAGGTATTGTTCTTCCAAATAAGTAAACAAATTTATCCGAAGTCATGATAATGCTATATGCCTTACTCCAAAAAATAACAGCAATTAGCATTATCGCTATAAAGATACCGTAAATAATTGCTTCTAATGTGATCGGATGATCATTTAGAAAGAAAAGAATCGTTTCTCCTTTATGAACAAATAAAGGATTCGTAACTGCAATTAATAAAAATACGAATATATAAAAACGTACTTCCTTCCAAAACTTTCTCACGGAAGTAAGCATGACATAAAATAATAGCGATCCTAGTAATGATAAGCTTAAAATATATGGATTCATCATAAACATAGTAATACTTAAAACTGATACATAATATACAAATAAAACGAATGGATGATAATTAGAAAAACTATTCATATTCCTATCCCTACTTTTTTAAAGATCATGACCAAGATCACGGCCTAAATCACAAGTATATCTAAATTCAATGACATCTCCATCTTCTAGTTTATGTTTTCCTACCCCAGAATCAGGAAATTCACCATTTACTGCATACATCCAGCCGCTTAAAGGCCCAGCAGAAAACTCATACAAATGATTAATTCCTTGAATATACACACTGTTATAAATGTTTTCATTTGCTCCTTGATATTCCATATGAATTTGATGATGCCTTACTGTTCGCTGTAAAATATCAAATACGGTATCATTTGGTCTTAACACATATTCTGTTTTCGTCAAGATAATCCCATCTTCGGGAACATACTTTGGTGATTGTAGCCCCGAGTCTAATGCTTCCCAATTATCTAAAATAGTACTTACATCAATACTAATAAATACTGTCTCTGAGTCTTCGGTAATATCATCAATATGTGTTAAATAATATTCCTCAACCGTTTGAATTTTTGTACCCGAAAAAACAACAGCGATTAGGAGGACAATAAAAGCTCCTATCAGAATATCTTTCCTCACTTTTATCGCCTCCTCTTACTCGCCCATATCCATCATCTTCTGTTCCATCTTTTCCTTTTTACGCCTCTTATATCGTACCACTAATAGAACTGACATGCCTACAATGATTATCCCAACACCCATTGTTATATACCGAGCACGAATAAGATTATTAATTTGTGTGGCTGCTTTTTCCACATCTTCATAGCCTTGAACTTTTTCTTGATCATACGTATCTAGAACTTCATATCGATCCATTACTTCTTCCACAGTTTCTTGATTGTCAATGGAAATATCATTGAAAGGATATAATTCATTTAATATTATTTGATTTAACTGATTGATTTCCTCTTCTTGTAATTCAATTGTTTCTTTTAACTTTTCTAAGTCAGCTACTAACTTCTTATGCTCTTTTTTATCATCTACATAATTCAACTTTTCGATCAATGTCACTACATCCACATAATGTTTTGTTGATGTATCTTGTTCTAATAAATAAGCTATCTTTTGCTTATCCTTGGTTGTCAATTCATTATCAGTCGTTTGATCATCCGTTTGCTGAAATAAATTAACGTTATTCCCATTACCACTTTCGTTTTCACCCATATGTTCCGTAATAAACTCCGATGTATTATCTAGTTCTACTTGTTCCATTGCTTCTGCTAATTCCCAATAATTATACACATAGGAACGTTCTTCAATTGGGACTTTTTCATATGTAGCAAAGGCAGCTCTAATTTGATTACTATTTCCATCATTTGGTATTGCATCAATCGCATGTGTTGCCGCCTGAATTTTCTCCTTTATCTCTACGGACATTTCTTCCCTGAAATCGTATAATGATCGACTATCATCGTAAAAGCGATACAAAGCTATATAAGTATACAGCACTTGTTCACTAGCCATCGAGTTCGACTCATTTGGATCAGCAGTTTTATTCTCCTCGTCATACGTATCGGCATGGATATATCCACCGTCTGACATTCGGTATGCTAAAATAGCATCTAGCAATGTATGTCCATTCTTTATAAATCGTTCATCCTGTAACGGATCAATACCAACCGCTGTTAAGGCAACGATTACTTGAGCTGTACTTTCTACATTAGACATATCGGCTAACTCATAACCTCCATCATCTAATTGCATTTCCGACAATAATTGAATCGCCTCATCAATGACATCACGTACGTTTTTTGTTACCTTTTCATCTGTAGCTATTTGTTTATACGTATATGTTTCTTCACTATTGTAATAAGGTGCTAATGCTTGTATTGCCATTGCTGTTAAATCAACAGTTGCATCTTGCTCATACGTATTTAAAGAAAACCCACCATCTTCAAGTTGCGCACTTAATATTTCTTCAATCATGCTATCTCTTGTTTCAACTACGTCATCTGGTACCTTATAACGTAAACTATCTAATGCGATTAAACCCCAAATCCAACCATTTATTCCTTGTGCTCCTAATGGTCTCGTATCTTTCCCTCTATCATACGTACCATCAGCGATTAAATTAATTGGTTGGTTTTGTTCATCTTTCCCAAAAGTGGTAGGATCACCACCTGCAGCTAAAATGGCTAAAGAAATGCGATGCCATTCTG
Organism: Pseudogracilibacillus sp.; assembly: GCA_026169505.1. Classification (GTDB taxonomy): domain Bacteria; phylum Bacillota; class Bacilli; order Bacillales; family Amphibacillaceae; genus Pseudogracilibacillus. The sequence goes on along the minus strand of JAPFCO010000506.1, from coordinate 7,832 downwards.
TCGCCTTTGCATTACTGAGCTTTTCCTCTGTCTCATACCGTTTTTCCACGATATCTTTTGTGATTGCCAAGTAAGCAGCATAATCATCTGGTATCCCCGCTCTACCGAGACTTAACACATACCAATCAACGGAAGTTTCTCCTGCATTTTCTAAAAATACATTCGTCAACAATGAATCATCAGATTGTTTCATTTGCGACTTTTTCCAGTTAATTATTTCTATAATGTATGTCTCTAATTGATCACGATCGATTGCTGCTGTTTCAAAATGTTTATTATTTGCATGCACTATGCCATTCAATTGGTCATTAAATGGTAGGAAGACTATAAGTATTATTAAAAGTAGAAAGACTATTTTATCTCGAGATTTATTCGTACGATCCATCTGTATACCTCACATCTTCTATTTACCATTCTTTATGAAAATTATTCAATCCAAGTCCAATATCATTACCTAAAGCTATTGTATATCTAATTCTGATAACATCTCCATCTTTTAAATAATAGTCCGCAAAACCAACATTCGCATACTCACCGTTTGCACTGTACATCCAACCTGAATCTCCCGTGAAATCAAATTCACCTAACACATCTGGATGATAACTTGTTACATCAACAAACACATTATGCTCTTCTAAGGTCGCTACTAAATCTTCGGGAATGGTTATATTGGATGCAACTCCTGGCTTTTGTATTGCTGCAAAATAAAGCGCATTGTCTAACGTTCCCGTATTAAAGTAATCAAAACCATGATCCATTAATAACCGATCAAGTACATAAGATGAAGGCTCCGCTTGATAGATTTCTACCTCTTGTGGAGGAATTAAGTAACCTAACCCAACTGTTGTTGCCTCTACACTAATTGTTGCTGTTCCAATCGAGGCACCATCTTCATTCACTTCACCCTGGATTGTTAATTCCTTTGTAGCTTTATTCCCTTCTGCATCCTCCGCATTGATGATGATATGATTTGATCCATTATGAATGGAAAGAGTGAAACTAATTTGTTGGCTATCTGTATGATCTCTAGCAATCTGTTCTCCATTATTTGTTGCACTAATCTTGCCTGATTGTGTAATGGAATTACCTTTATAATCCTTTACTTTTACATGAAATGTTCGAATCGAGTTTTTAATTGTTTCGCCATCAATTATATCGTGAACTGTTATTTCTGGTGCGCGTTCGTTCGCCTCATCATCATCTTCTCCTCCAGTCGCCTCTGGTTCATAGTAAACTGTGTAAGATTCTGAATGGGAATACGAATCTTTTTCCGCTTGGATTTCAAATTTGTTTTTACCTTCCGTTAAGGTTACATGATAAGTATGATTTTCACCTTCTATCGAACTTCCGTTATGACTGACTGCTACGTTTACTGCTTCTTTACCATCATAACCTTTAGCAGTAAAGTCAAGCTGTTCTTCTTTCACTGTTTTATCATGGTAGTCTACTAAACTTGTTTCTATTTTCAAATCTGGTGGACTTGGTTTTTCATAATTAATAATAAACGACTGTTCCGCTTGTTTATCTCCCGCAATTGCTAATAGTGTTAGTTCATTCGTTCCTTCTTGTAATGTAATTATATATTGATTTTTATTTGTTTCTTGTACTTCTATTTGTTCATTTCCTTGTTGCAAATGAACAGTTAACGGAATTTGTTCATTTCCTTGCTTTGCTGAAGCTGTAAACTCGAGTTCCTCTTCTGTCACATCTTGATCTTTCAAGTTTGTTTCAATAACTATTTTTTCCTCATCATAAATAACCGTGTAATTTCTTAATACGGTGAAAGTAGAATTTGCATCATCTTTATATGTTACAGCTACAGTGATTTCGTTTTCTCCTTTTGCTAAGTTGAGGTTTACGATAACTGGTTCACTATAGTCTTGCGATACATCTTCTACCTTTCCACCTTCTGTATCAAGTGTTACATCCACATCTTGTAAAGTGTAATCATGTTTTAATTGTTTAATATTAAAAGTATAATTGCTTTTTGTTGTTACTTCTCCATTTTCAATGGAAGTAACAAAATAATCATTTAACTCCTCGATTTCATCTGCTTCATCCTCTTCCGGTTCCAGGACCTCCGTATGAGGTGACTCCTCATTTTCATCTGTTGTTGCTTCGTCATCTTCATGATCAGTACTACTTTCTGCACTATTGCTATTATTACCACTTTCTACAGATTGTTCATACGTTCCAGACTGATTTTCCTGATTCCCTTCATTTTCTTTTTCTTCTTTTTCATCATTATTTTCTGCCGAAGATGATTTATTTACCTGTTCCTTTTCTCTATCTTTCTTATCTTTATCCTCTTTATCGTCATTTTCTTCTTTCTCTTTATCTTCATCATTTTCAGGGCTTTCATCCACTCGTTCATCTGCATGAGTGAGATCAAGAAGTCCGCCAAATAATGGCACCTCTGAGTAATCCGTTATTTCTTCTTGCAGTGGATTATCTGGCATCACTCGCTGTTGGTTATACAATGCAGACGTTAAATAAGTTGATACGATACCTAGAATGAAAATAATAATAATTGATTTTGTAATGGTGGTCTTTCTAGGAAGAAATTTCTTAAGTTTTGATTTCATCATCCGAACTCCTTTTAGCATTTTACATTTAAGCTTGTTACTATATAAAAATAATAAAAACCTTGAATGTAAAATAACATCTAAATCAGAAAAGCTCTAAAAGTCGTGATCGATCACGACTTTTAGAACATTCCAATATTATTTTCTTACTTTTCTTCTTTCCATCATTACTAACATCGCCGCCACCAAAAGTAGTACAGTACCTACAAATATCAGCGTGTAATAAGAGGTAGCTGTATTTGGTAAATTATCTTCATTTTTACTATGATCCAGTTCTGATGCATCACTAGTGCTAGCTACAGGTGTACCATTTATTTCACCGTTATTATCGTTCGTACCAAGCTTATTATCCAGACCGTTTTTCTCATTCTTGCCAGATTCGTTATCTGAACGATTATTATTCGACGGCTTACCTGATTCTTCTGGCTTGCTTGTTGATTTTTCTACTAAACCTTTAAGCGCGTCATCAATCAGCTTGATTGCTTCAGCTATTTCTGCATCTGTTGCTGCCTCATTATTAAGTACAGATTCAGCATGTGATACAGCTTCACCTAATGTTGCAAGTGATTGTTTCGTATATTTCTCTGCTTCAACCTTTTTAGCAGCTACAATTTTATCCACTAATTTGGATTTATCAGCCACTTGTTCCTTGTCTTCGACTTCTGCTAAATTAGCAATTGCAGTTTCGATTGCATTGATAGCTTCATCCACTTCATTTTGTGTCGCTGCTTCATTCGCTAGAACAGCTTCACCTAATGTGATAGCATCTATTAACGCTTGTAATGATGTCCCCGTTTTTCCGTCTTTGTTGACTGCCTGAGCTTGCTCAAGAGTAGCTTCTAGAATTGCTTTATCTATTTCTTCTAGCTCTTCTTTATCTTCATCATTAAGTAAGAAAACACCATACATCGAAAAATGGTTTACCGTTGTATAGATGGTTCCATCATCATTCATGTCACCACCAACATACTCCCACTCCTTATTTTGTTCATTGTAATAATATATTCCTAGTTCTTCTTCAGCTAATTCTTCATGAACCGCAAGTGTTAAAACATAGTCTCCTTCAAAAGTAGCGTCATCTCCAAAGATGAACTCAACATCTACAATAGCACCAGCTATCTCCAAATCATCGCTTTCTACCTCTTCAATAGTATCTACAATAACTCTTGTATTTTCTGGTAGATCCACTGGTAATGTAATCGAAACATGTCCTTCATTGTCTTTTATTTTCACTGTCTCTCCCGCCTGAACAGGAGTTTCCTTTCTAGGTTCTACTTCTACTATAATATCTTCTAAATTAGCAATTGCCTTTTCTAACTGTCGTAATGCTTGATCAACATCTTCTTGCGTTATTCCTTGCGTTGAAATAATCCAATTGGCATTACTTAAAGCAGAGTTGAATACGTCAACACTCTCAGCTGTTTTGCCCGTTACATCTAAATTGGATGCATCTGTTATCATTTCATTCAATTTAGATTTGTCTATCTCTTGAACAGGTACGTCTTCTAAATTATTGATCGCTTTTGTTATATTTTCAATTGCTTTATCAACTTCAGCTTTAGACGCATCATTGTTTTCTAAAACATATTTTGCTTCCTTGATTGCATTATTTAATAATGTCACAGTTGTTTCTGTTTTATTACTTACATTAAGCTTTTCTGCTTCTTCTATTTTGTCTTCTAAGCCTGTTTTATCTACTTGCGGTGGATCTACTTCTTCTAATTCAGCTATTCTTTCTTCCAAAGCTGCTAACTTCGCTATATTTTGTACGAATGATTTTTGTTCATCAGTTAGTTGTTCATATGCATTTCGTGCTTCTTGAACAGCATCTTTATTTGCTAGAGTAAGATCGGCTAATTCAGGTAAAGAATCGATTGCTGCTTCTACCTCATCCGCTTTTTCACTTTCTTCATGATCTTCAGCGAACTCATAAAGACGTCCTTTATCCTTTAAAAAGAGGTCATATGCTACTAAGCCTTGTAAAGCTTGTTCTGTAGCCATGCCATTTGAACTCGGATATTCAAGTAAATGTGAAAAACCACCATCATCATTATGATACGTTAATAAATGATCAATTAAGTTGTTGCCATCTTTTGTAAACATCTCATCGGTAGGATCCATGCCATAAGCAGTTAAAGCAATTATCGCTTGTGATGTAGCCTCACTCGATGTTCCTCCAACAAATGATTCAGTAAAGCCACCTGAATCATTTTGTACACTCGATAAATAATCTAATGCACCTTGAATTGCCTCGTCAACTTCTGGTTGATCTTTATAAGGAGCTAATCCAATAATTGCCATCGCCGTGATGTCAACACTTGGACTGACATATGATGCACTCAAGCTCCAGCTTCCATCAGAATGTTGATTATTTAATAATTCCGCAATTAATTTCTCACGATTCCACTTTGCATCAAATGGCTCGGGAAATTTTTTTGTATTCAAGGCGATCAATGCAAAAATCGGACCATTATTCCCTTGCAATGTCATTGTATCTGATACGCCACGCATTGGACTATCATACAATAATGCGATTAAATCAGTTCCATTAACATCGGTTGGATCTTCTCCAATTGCAACAGCAGCAATCGTTAATCTTTCAATGTCCGTAATCTTTGCTCGATTATAATCTAAAGCATCGTCCACTTGAGTCTTTACATTATTATAAAATATTTCACGATATGACTCTGGCACTATTTTTCCTGCGCGAGCAAGTCCTAAAGCTTCCCATTCACTTACAACATTTTTTGATAATATATACTGGGATGTTTTTTCAATTCGTTCTTCAATATTATACGTATCGTCATTTTCTAGTTCATAAGTAATTTCATATGACTCTGAAGCTTCATTCCCAGCTCCATCGACAGCAGATACTTTAATATCATTTGTACCTTCATCAAGTTCTGCTTCATAATGATTGTCGTTACCTTTAATTTTTTCTTCATTTACTTCTACAGTTGGTGTAATTTCTCCGTCAACATCATCAACTGCATTTGCAGTGAAACTTATGTCACTTTCAGTTACTACATCTCCGTCAGCTATACCTTCTACTGTTAAAGTTGGAGGTGTTGTATCTAGTTCTACTTCTTCCTCTTTTTCATCTTCATCTATATCTTCATTTTCATTTCCTTCTGTATCTTCTTTTACTTCCCCTGTTACTTCAACAGTTGCGTATGGACGGATAATATTTCGTTCATCCGACTCATTCACACGGTTTGCAGATAAATGATATGTACCTGGTTTATCAAATACTATATTTGCTTTACCATCTTCATCTGTTAATATTTCTTCTCCATCTATCTGATAGACTTCCTCATCAACTAAAATAGATGCTCCGTCAACAGGGTTCACGACATCATAATTCACACCTGTTAATTCTACTTCTAAAGATTCTCCCGTTTCAATTGCATAATTCTCACTATTAAACCATGAGAATGTATTATCAGTGTAGTTTACAACATAATAAAGAACAATCGATTCTCCACCTTGAAGCTCCCGATCAAGAACACCTACTGGAACATAGGCATTATCAATAAAATACATCCACCCACTCATTGGACCGCTCGAAAATTCACTATCATTTCCAATCGATTGTATGTAATTTCCACCAGAACCTAAACCAAAATCATTATCATCTTTTAAATCTAAATCATCGGCAGTTTCTAGCGCTTGAATGATTGCATGGATTGCCCTAGGCGAATCAGGAAATACAGACCGATCGTTATTATTCCGATTGATATACTCCATCAATTCAAAGCTTTCAACGGTTAATTCAGTTGTTGGAACTAATGTTTTCTCATGTGTTTCTACTCTTACATCTACTGTTACAGGTGGAGCTCTTTCTTTTGTCTCCTCTGCTTTTTTATTATCTTCTACTTCTTCTTGATCCTCTTTTGGAGCATCTGATGTTGCAGCAGGCTGATTATTCCCCTGTGTATTTGCTTTATCACTGTCTTTCTCCTGCTCATCCTCTTGATTGCTTCCATTATTATCCGAAGTTTCATTTGCATCTTTTGTTAATTCCTTATTATCATCTTCTTCATTTTCCTGGTTTTCTTTAGCATCTTCTGGTAATTCTTTCACACTTTCTTCCTTATCTGGGTCACTATCTTTTATTGTGGAACTATCTGCTAGAGTAGTAACCGGTGTCAAAAGCGAAGAAAACAATAATAAAAACGCAAATAAAATACTTAAGCTTTTCTGATTTCTTTTCATCTACCTACAAACCCCCCATATTATTTTAGCACCTATGTAACAATTATTCTTTTTACTTTCAACTAAACAATTACCCACTCCTTATCGAATGAAAAAAACCCTTATCTCCAGAAAGAGATAAGGGTATCCTTATACATAAAGAACACTTTTAATTTACACAAAAATATCCTGTACATGCATAACCTTTTCCTGGAAGGCGTTTTAAGCATAAGTGTTGGCAAGTCTCCTGACTTATGGATCATTTGCGCTTCTCTTACCTTCCCAGTATGTACCAGTGGTATTTCAAGAGTTGCTATCCATTTACAGTGGCCGGTCCGTTCAGGATTTTCACCTGATTCCTTTTTAGTTTTTTGCATGAAACAAAAAAACCTAACACAAACTATTCGATTGTCTACTCTACCATATAGTATAGACTAGATTCCTACGGTTGACAAACTCTTTAAACATCGAATTGTTTTCAAATTCTATATAATAATCTTCCATCTTCACATCGTATTAACGAAAGATGAATCTACTATACCGTTTCACCTCGAAGTGAATTTTAATACCTTTTTAGAAAACAGAGAAATATGGGAAAACAATAAGGATGATAAGGTAGCACCTTTAAAAATAGCTAATATTAATAATCCGTTCATACTGCCTTCAATTAGAAATATAATTGCAAAAAATAAGCCAACAATGAATAAACCACCTGCTAAATATACGAGGAATCCAATAATGTATTTTAAAAGTGCAGTACGAAAATGAATATTATCTAAATAGATATCTACAAAAAAGAATAAATGCTCCCACAAATTAAAAATACAGGTAACGAATACATAGGGGATACTTTAAAAAGTCCTTCAAAAGAATTATAGCCAATCCCTAATTGTTTTTCTTCAACTGGTGTATATATAAATGTCAAGATAAGAATGTACAATTGTGATTATTTAAGGATGTCCACTTTAGATCTTTCTTCTGACGTAAAGTGATTTTTTAATCTGTAAGAATCTCCAACAACATTTATCACAGTTGCGTGATGGAGAACGCGAT
>JAPFCO010000384.1 GCA_026169505.1 Pseudogracilibacillus sp. | reverse complement strand
GCTCCAATTGTACTTATTAAGTTACCTAATTCCAGTCCTTGGTCATGTAAAAACACCCAGTATCTACGTGGCATACCCATTAGACCTAAGAAATGCTGAATAAAAAATGTTAAATGGAATCCGATAAAGAAGAACCAGAATCCAATTTTTCCTAATGTTTCATTTAGAACACGACCAAACATTTTTGGCCACCAATAATGTAATCCCGCGAAGATACCGAAAATCGTACCCCCAACGATAACATAGTGGAAATGTGCTACAACAAAGTATGTGTCATGGTACTGATAGTCAGCCACTGCTGAACCTAGCATTACCCCTGTCATTCCACCAATTGTAAACGAAGGAATGAAACCTAATGCCCATAACATTGCTGAGTTAATAGTCACTTGACCGCCCCACATTGTTAAAATCCAGTTAAAGATTTTAATTCCTGTTGGAACAGCGATTGCCATCGTACCTACTGCGAAAATGGAGTTAGCAACAGGACCTAGACCTACAGTAAACATATGGTGGGCCCATACCATGAATCCTAAGAATGCGATAAGCATTGTTGCAAATACCATTGCTGTATAACCGAACAATCTCTTTCTAGAAAATGTCGAGAATACTTCACTAAACACACCGAATAACGGTAAAATTAAAATATACACTTCTGGGTGTCCGAAGATCCAGAATAAATGTTGATAAATAATCGTATTACCACCAAGTGCTACATCAAAGAATGCCGAATCGAACATACGATCAAACATTAACAAGAATAAGTTAATCGTCAATGCTGGGAAAGCAAATAAAATCAAAATACTCGTAACAAATGTAGACCAAGTAAATAATGGCATACGCATATACGTCATACCAGGTGCACGCATTGTTACAATAGTCGCAATGAAGTTAATACCTCCCATTAGCGTACCCGCACCAGCGATTTGTAGTCCTAGAATATAGAAGTCAACCCCATGTCCAGGAGACTGCATAGCTAAAGAAGCATACGATGTCCAACCTGCGTCAGGCGCTCCCCCTAAAAAGAAACTTAAATTTAATAATAATCCTCCAAAAAAGAACAGCCAAAAACTTAATGAGTTTAAGAAAGGAAACGCAACGTCTCTAGCTCCTATTTGAAGTGGCATGGCAGCGTTCATCAAACCGATTAATATCGGCATCCCCGCTAAGAAAATCATCGTTGTTCCATGCATTGTTATCATTTCATTATAAAAACCAGCACTAATAAAGTCATTTTCCGGCTTTATTAGCTGTATTCGAATAACGAGTGCTTCTAGTCCACCTAGGATGAAGAAGAAGCCCCCACCTGCTAAGTATAGATGAGCAATTTTCTTATGGTCTACAGTTGTTAAATAATCCCACAAGAATGCCCCAAAGCCTCTTTTACCCGTAGCTGCAATACTACTCACATTAACAACCTCCTATAAAGATCTTCTTCTAAAGAAAATTAGTCTTTATTAATTTTCTTTACTTTCTGCTGTAACTTCTGACGGTTTTAATTGTAATAGATATTCAGCAATTTTATCTGCTTCCTCATCGTTTACTTCAGGATATGATCCTGTCATCAAGTTACCTGGTTTTAATGTCTCTGGATCCTGAATCCAATCTACTAAATGTTCTTTAGTCGGTTCTAAGTACCCTGCAAATTTAGAACGATCACCAAAGCTTGTTAAATCCGGTCCAATTGGAACTGAGCCTGCTGAGTAATTTTGATTATCTGTAGCGTGACATCCGATACATGACTTCTCATCAAATAATTCTTTACCTTCTTGTGCAACAGCATCTAATTCAAGGTCGTCAGATTTAAAGTCTTGCATATCTGCTACCCACTGCTCGTATTCTTCCTCACTTACTACTACTACTTTAAAGTCCATTAGTGAGTGTGAAGGTCCACATAGTTCAGCACATTTACCAAAGTAAACTCCTTCTTCATAAGCTTCTAAGTACATTGTATTGACGTTCTCAGGGTTAACGTCTAATTTACCTGATAAGCTTGGTACCCAGAACGAGTGTAATACATCCGACGTAATTAAGTGAACGTAGACCTTAGTATTCACTGGGATATACATATCTTGACTCGTTGAAATTTCCTCATCTTCGTAATCATAATGCCACCAATATTGGTTCCCCGTAACATCGATATTAATATGATCTGCTGCATCTGTGTCATCAGCTAAATGGAATGTTGCTAAAACCGTTGGCACAGCCATTATAACAACAAGTATAATTGGAATAATCGTCCATACTGCTTCTAACGTCTTATTTCCTTCTACTTGCTCTGGAGTAATGACTGGATCACCTTTCTTCTTACGGAAACGGATTAGAACAATTGTAAATAAAATCATTACAATGATCAAAACCCCTGTCATTATAACAGTCGTTAAGATGATCAAATCCATCGATATCTCCGCACCATACCCCTTTGGCACTAACGCAGTTAGATTGTCTCTACCACATGCTGATAGTATAAACATTACAGAACCTAATAATAATGCGGTTCTAAATTTCCCCATCCAACCTTTCATGTATGCATACCTCTCTTTCTCATTTGATACAACAATTAGTTTAATAAAAGGGTTTATCCAACTTCGTTTTTTATTCATTTCCTGTGTTATGTATAAATTCAGACAAGAAATGAGCCTATTGAAGAGAATCATGTTTACCCATTTCATTATTGTTTTATAAATGATTTTTTCATATTAAATCATTTAATGTTTCATTAGGTCATCTGTTGTTACTTAGAAAAGGTACTTTTTCTAAACATGCAATAGTAAACGACATATTTGTCGTTTTAAGTTTTCAAGCTATATATTGGGTTGCTTTGGAATTGCAGCTTCTTTACAGTTCGCACTGAAATGATAAATTATGAGATCTTACTCTCCAAATAATCCCACACGCATATTTATTGGATTCTTATAGTATGATGTATGCTTGTTGATTTATCACGTCATATAAGATATAAATAACTACTGATATTTTACTTTTCATGCGCATTTCTCGCATAGTTAAGATAAAAGTATTAGACCAATTGAAGTAGTTATTGTACCAAATAAAAACCGCATTTACCTTCATATCTTTATCGTTTATAATTATAAGTAACTCTTTTGTAGCTCCATTAGATTTGAGGCAATTGGACGTTTAGACGAGTGAATCGCTATTCCAATAAACATTCAAATATAAGTAGCTTCAATTTAAACGATAATTATGTAACATAAGGATCGCATTAAAGTTACCGACCTTGTCAATAACCTAAAATGATACAAAATATATCCATTTTCGCATTCCTTTACACAGTGCACTCATCCATTATATATAGATATAGGAGTTATCCCCCAAACTGTCACTTAAAGATAGCCTCCCTTCACTAATTTTAAATAAAAGAATATATTAACGATCATACGTTAATTAGATGTTCTCAATATATTCCATTATTTAACTGCTTCCCTACTTACATATAGTTACGAAAATCTTTGCATCTGTCTAATAGTGAACACCATTTTCTAAAACTAGATGTACTAAGATTATAGCAATAAAAATACTTAAGTACAAATAGATGCCATTTGATAACCTCTATCCTTATTTTTATCAAATTTTTAACCACTTTGCAAGGGAACTTATTACAAATATGTGACATCTTGCAATGTTTTTCGATATTCTTATTTAAATTAATTGATTTATATACCTCATTACTATTATGATTAATATTGGTGAGGAAAAGTGGATATCTATTTTTACATTATTATTACTTAATAATAGCTGTAATTAGATTGCGCTGATTTTATTGTAGTGATTATCCTTTTTTCATTTAGTTACGATTTTATTTATATTTATAAAGTGAGGCTATTGTATGATAAGAATAATCAAATGGCTGTCCGTAGTTTCGACTATCGGTATGGTTTTTATACTTTTAGGTGGTGCTCTAGTAACCAAGACCGATTCAGGTGCTGGTTGTGGTGATAGTTGGCCTTTATGTAATGGTCAGTTAATTCCCTCCGATATTACCCCAGAGTTAGTTATTGAGTTAAGTCATCGCTTAGTCTCATCCGTTATCGGAATAACGGTGCTTTCATTAGCAGTCCTTTGTTGGATTTTCATTGGACATGTACGAGAAGCTAAGTTTTTATCATTCCTTTCAGTCTTTTTCCTAGTTGCACAAGGGTTGTTAGGAGCAGCAGCGGTAATGTGGGGACAATCTGATTTTGTTTTAGCGGCTCATTTTGGTATTTCCCTTATTTCTTTTGCTACAGTTTTCTTATTAATGTTACTTGTCTTTGAAGTAGATAAGAAATTTGATACTTCCTCTCTTTACATAAAGAAAGCTGATCGAATTCATATCTATATCTTAACGGTATTTACGATTATTGTTGTTTATACCGGAGCACTAGTACGTCATGTCAATGCAAACCTTGTGTGTAGGGACTGGCCATTTTGTACTAATAATAGTCCTTTTGCGTTTAGTGAATACACATTCCATCAATGGGTACAAATGGGACATCGATTGTTAGCTGGTATTTTATTTATTTGGACTATCTTGTTTTTTATTCACGTACTAAAAAATTATCGACAAAATAAAGTAATGTTTTGGGGTTGGTTAACAACGCTGTTGTTAATCTTAATGCAAGTAGTGTTCGGAGCACTCATTATCTTTACTTCATTAAATTTATGGGTTGCAATCTTACATGCATTCTTTATTACTTGTTTCTTTGGTAATCTTAGCTATTTCATCCTACTGTCCAATCGTAGTGCAAAACAAGATCAAGATGTAAAAGTATAAAAAACCATCTTTAAATACTGAAATTAAAAAAAGCTAGACTTGAGGTTATCCTTAAGTCTAGCTTTTTTCCCATATATTCCACGGTACCACTTCAGGAGATGGACAAGTAACTTGAATCTCTTCTCCTCTTACCGGATGAATAAATGATAATGTATGAGCCCATAACGCTATTTGTTGCCCTCGCTTATTAACTTGTTCACCATATTTCTGATCTCCATACAACGGGTGGCCTAACGCCTTCATTTGCACCCTGATTTGATGTGATCTACCAGTTTGTAATTGAACTTTAATTAAGGACAGATCTTGTTGTGTTTGTAAAAGAGTATAGTCTAGGACTGCCTTTTTAGCTCCTGTTTTATTTTTATTTACAACATACACTTCATTCTTCTGGCGATCCTTCCAGACATAATCAATTAAACGTCCTTGCCTCTGCATTACTTTCCCTCTCACAACAGCTAAGTAAGTTCTTGTTATTTCTTGCTTTCTTAATAAGTTAGCCATTCTTGAGGCAGCTTTTGATGTTTTTGCAAAGATAATTGCACCTCCAACAGGCCGATCTAATCGATGAATTAATCCGACATATACATTTCCCGGCTTATTATAGCGCTTTTTAATATCTGCTTTTACATAGGTTAATAAATCCATATCTTCAGACTGATCTGCTTGTACAGGCATATTAACTGGTTTTTCAACAATCAACAAATGATTATCTTCATATAAAATTGAAATGCTCATTATTTACTCCTTTAATTCGTTTCAAAATAAAATGATAGGTAGAAGTATATCTACCTCTACCTATCATTCTACATTATTCGAACTCAACTAGTAAATCATTCACTGAAATTGCTGCACCATCTTTAACATAGATACGCTTTATGACACCTTTAAATGGTGCTTGTATCGTCGTTTCCATTTTCATTGCTTCTGTTATGAGCAGATAATCTCCTTTTTCGACTTTATCTCCTTCATTACAAAGCATTTTAATAACCGTGCCTGGCATTGTAGCGCCAATTTGTTTCGGATCTTCTTCATCAGCTTTTGGTAACTCAATAATATCGGATTGAATATTTTTATCTTTCATAATAATTTCACGAGATTGTCCGTTTAATTCAAAGTAAATTACTCTCGTACCATCCGAACGTGGCTCTGAAATGGAGGCTAAACGAATAAACAATGTTTTACCTTGTTCAATCTCTACTTCGATTTCTTCTCCTAATCTCATTCCATATAAATATGTTGGCGTGTCTAAAACGGATACATCCGCAAATTGAGTAGCAAAATTATGATAGCTCATAAACACATCTGGATATAACGCATAGGCAACGACATCAAAACTCGTTACTTCTCTGCCTAGCTTTTTGTACAATTCATCTCGTAATTGTTTGAAATCTACAGGATCTAATAAAACACCTGGTCGGACTTCAATTTTGTCGCGTCCTTTTAAGATAATATTTTGTAGCTTCTCTGGAAAACCACCATAAGGCTGTCCTATATCTCCTTGGAAAAATTCAATAACTGAGGCAGGAAAGTCCATAAATTCGCCTCGTTCATAAATATCTTTTTCGTCAAGATTATTCTGAACCATAAACAATGCCATATCTCCTATAATCTTAGAAGATGGAGTCACTTTAACAATGTCACCAAACATATCGTTTACAGCACGGTACATTACCTTTACTTCTTCCCAACGTTCTTCTAGACCTACTGCCTTAGCTTGCTGTTGTAGATTACTATATTGGCCACCAGGCATTTCATGAAAATACACTTCTGAATGCGGTGATTTCATACCACTTTCAAAATCTTCATAATAGTGACGGACACCTTCCCAATACTTTGAAAGTTCTTCATAATTCTCTACATTAATATCTGGTTGCTTCACGGTACCTTCTAATGCATGGTATAGGGATTGAGCACTCGGTTGTGACGTCGAACCTGCCATCGAACCTGTGGCAACATCTACAACATCCACACCCGCTTTAATTGCTCGTGCATACATGAATGCTCCATTTCCACTTGTATCATGTGTATGTAAGTGAATAGGAATATTTACCGTTTCTTTTAAATTCGTAATTAATTGATAAGCTGCTTCAGGCTTTAATAATCCCGCCATATCTTTAATTCCCAAAATATGTGCGCCAGAAGTCTCTAATTCTTTCGCCAAATTAATATAGTACGATAAATCGTATTTTTGACGACCTTTATCTAATATATTCCCAGTATAACAAATCGAAGCTTCAGCAATTTTATTATTATTCCTCACAGCCTCGATAGCTGGTTGAATCCCTTCTAACCAGTTCAAACTATCGAAAATTCTGAATACATCAATTCCTGCATCCGCACTTTCCTTTACGAATTTTTCGATGACATTATCAGGATAGTTTTTATAACCTACCGCGTTCCCAGCACGTAATAACATTTGGAAAAGTACATTAGGTATTTTTTCACGTAATGTTAATAGTCTTCCCCAAGGATCTTCCCGTAGGAAACGATACGCAACATCAAATGTAGCCCCACCCCACATTTCAACAGAGAATAATTCTGGTAATAACCTCGCTGTAGGATCAGCAATTCGCTCCAAATCTTTAGTACGAACTCTCGTCGCTAGTAAAGATTGATGTGCATCTCGGAATGTTGTATCTGTTAGTAACACTTTGTCTTGTTCCTTTAACCAGTTAGCCACATATTCCGGTCCATGTTGATCTAATAATTGCTTCGTTCCAGCTGGTATTTCCTCCAATGGATTCGTTTCTGGTATGTGTAATGGTGTGAATATTGGTTTCTGTTTTTTGGGTACGCCATCTACTCCATTAATTGACATATCAGCGATATATGTTAATAATTTAGTTCCTCTATCTTTACGAACAGGAAAAACAAATAATTCCGGTGTATCATCAATAAAGCTTGTATTATATTTACCTGACATAAATTGTTCATGTAATACTACATTTTTCAAAAATGGAATGTTTGTCTTAATCCCGCGAATTCTAAATTCTTTTAAATTACGAACCATTTTAATTGCTGCTTGGTCAAATGTTAATGCCCAAGTTGATAATTTAACTAATAACGAATCGTAATATGGTGAGACAACTGCACCTTGATAACCATTACCTGCATCAAGTCGCACTCCAAATCCTCCACCAGAACGATAAACCATTATCCGACCTGTATCTGGCATGAAATCATTTAAAGGATCTTCTGTCGTTACTCGAGATTGGATTGCATATCCTGATGTTGTTAGATCTGCTTGCTTTGGAATACCAACAGATTTATTATGTATGTTTTGGCCTTCCGCAACTTTAATTTGTGTCTGGACAATATCGATTCCTGTAATCATTTCTGTAATCGTATGTTCTACTTGTACACGTGGGTTAACTTCAATAAAATAAAAATCACCATCAGTTACTAAAAACTCAACTGTACCAGCATTTACATATTTAATGTTTTTTGCTAATTGTACTGCTGCTCCACAAATTTCCTCTCTTAACTCATCTGATAGCGAAGTACTTGGTGCTATCTCTACTACCTTTTGATGACGTCTCTGAATGGAACAATCTCGCTCATATAAGTGAACAATATTACCATGTTCATCTCCGATTATTTGTACTTCAATATGTTTTGGATTTAAAATATATTTCTCTACATAAATTTCATCATTGCCAAACGCAGACTTAGCTTCTGATCTTGCGCGGTCATAGGCTTCTGCCAATTCACCCTCATGGTTCACGATTCTCATTCCGCGACCACCACCACCTAGTGATGCTTTAATAATGATTGGATAACCGTGTGCTTCTCCAAACTGTTCTACTTCCGATATCGATGTTACTGGCCCATCTGTACCTGGAATGATTGGCAGACCTGCATCAATCGCCTGTGTCTTCGCTTTCACTTTATCGCCGAACATATCTAAATGTTCGCTCGTTGGTCCTATAAAAATAATTCCTTCTTCTTCACATCGTTGTGCAAATAAAATATTTTCTGCTAAAAATCCATAACCAGGATGAATGGCATCAATCCCTACTTTTTTAGCTAAATCAATAATTCCTTCAATGTCTAAATATGCTTCGATTGGCCCTTTGTCTTCGCCAATTAAATAGGATTCATCTGCCTTGTAACGATGTAATGAAGATGCATCTTCTTTTGAATATACCGATACTGTACGGATATTGAGTTCTGTACAAGCTCGAAAAATTCGAATTGCAATTTCTCCTCGATTTGCTACGAGAATTTTATTAATTTTTCTTACATCTGCCATGTATTCCCTCTCCCATATCTATATTGATTTACTGGTTCTGTTTCTATTTCTTTAGGTTCTTCTTCTTTTAATTTTACAGACCTTGCTATGTTGTTTAAAATCCCCATTGATATCATTAAAACAAACAAGGACGACCCACCATAACTTAAGAATGGTAATGGTACTCCTGTAATTGGCAATATACCACTAATTGCTCCAAGATTGATAATTGCTTGAATCGCAACCATAGATGATATACCAATTGCTAGCAATGAACCAAAACTGTCTGTACACTTCCTAGCAATAAATAAACCCCTTAATGTGATTACGGTAAATAGACCTATAACGATAACAACTCCAAATATACCAAGCTCCTCAGCAATGACCGCCATAATAAAATCCGTGTGTGCACCCCATAAATAACCCAATTTCTGCACACTCTGACCTAATCCTTCTCCTGTTACTCCACCACCCCCGATAGCTATATAGGATTGTATAAGATGATATCCAGTAGATTCCGGATTCTGAAACGGATCATAAGCACCTGTTATTCGCGCTATACGTGTTTCAGTTATCATCCTCGGGATAGCGATTGCCAATATTGCAAAAGCAAATACGCCTAGCATTACTAGATGCTTAAAACGAATCCCTGAACTTAGTATGATTGTGCTTACAATAAGCAATATAATCGTAGCTGTACCAATATCTGGTTGTAAGGCGATTAAGAGTATCATTAAACCTGTAATAATTAATGGTGGTAAAACCCCTTGCACGAAATTTCCAATATATTCTTGCTTTTTGGAATAAACGGACGATAAATATATAATCAATGTCAATTTAATAAATTCCGCAGGTTGAATATTAAATCCAAGTATAGAGATTGATCTAGTTGCTCTGTTGACAGTATCACCAAAAAATATTACTGCAAATAATAGGAAAAAACTTCCTATAACGATGAATAATATCATATTCTGGTATTTTTTATATGGAAATAAACATGTTAAAACAAATCCTATTAACCCTAGAACAAACCATTGCAATTGTCGAACGAGATAATATGTACTATCTAAGCCATCTACAACAGTCGATACCATACTAGCACTGTAAATCATTACAATTCCAAAGCTAGCCAAGAGAATAGGAGTGATAATTAGGGTGTAATCGTACCCCTTAAATAATTCTTTCACAAACAACACCCCACTTGGTTTACTTCTTACACTACATTACAACATTATATTGCATATGAATGATAAATGCTAGAGCAGGATTTCACTTTAATTAAATACCTTACATTAATTTTTTAAAAATATCAAATGTTTTTTTGCTATTTTACTATAATTATATCATTCAAATAAGCAACTTATGTTTACTCCTAATTGCAGTAATGAATCGCATCCGCACCTTTAGGAATCTGGATAAAAGAAGAACCTTGCCCTAATTAATAAGCAAGGTTCCCTAATGTTTATTCATTTTTTAAATGGTATTGTATTTTGAAGAGCGTTTTCCGCTGTTTCATGTAAAATTGTTAGTTTATGCTCTAAGTTATCTAACAGG
>JAPFCO010000182.1 GCA_026169505.1 Pseudogracilibacillus sp. | reverse complement strand
CTATCATCCACATTTCTGGTCTAGTAAGCTTCATTTCTTTATTGATAGTGTTCCGTTTTATAATTTTCCGTACACATTTGGTTATTTATTTAGTTTAGGGGTTTATGCAGAGTATATGAAACAGCCAGAAGGATTTGAAGAAAAGTATATTGCTCTTCTACAAGATACCGGCTCAATGGAAGTAGAAACATTAGCGAAAAAACATTTAAACGTCGATATTACGAAGGAGGCCTTCTGGGTAGCAGGGATCGAATTAATGGTTGCCGATGTGGATGAGTTTCTGGATGTAACAGAAGATATTGCAAAAAAATAGAGTGATATATTAGCGATCTACATGGTTTATCCACGCTAGAAGGTGAAGCAAACGAGCGAAATTATCACTGAGGATGATTTGTCTTTAGCCTCTTATCAGAAAAAGAAGTATATGATAAAGGGGAAAAAGTGAATGTATATGGTGAGGTCTATTATCAAGGAAATAAAGAAGAGGTGGTGATAAATCATAGTTCGTCAGCAATCTTTTTTAATGTGGAGGAGAAGGTTCGGGATATAACGATCCGAGGAATCGTAAATGATATAGGAAAAACAACAACATTAAAAGAGGGAGAACGGTATCGGGAAATGTATACAAAACAAGCTGGATTTCTGGCCGACAAGGGGTCCAATGAAGAAGAACGTTTTATGGAGTTATTTTTAGAAGGAGATGGATTTCCTCCAGGTTATTATGTTGTACAAGGGATAACGGATTTTACCATGGGTTCACAACGATTGAATATTGAAGCAGAGATAGACTTTAAAGTGGTCGAATACCCGGTGGGGAAGGATGTTCCTTTGTAAAACCAATTGAATTTCTCAAGAAGGTATAATGAATAGTAGTCCATATCCTCTAAATAAGCTTCACATTTTTCAAAACGGGAATATGTATGATTCAAAGTAAATGGCAAGGAGTAGAAATATGCAAGAAACATCATTACACTTTTATCACTCGAAAGTAAAACTCATCTTACAAATTATCGTCTTTTTTCCATTTATGATCGGTGGCTATTATATGGCATATATGGGGGTGATAGAGCAGTCGTTTTTAGTAATACTGTTGGCTTTGTTTATTGGTATCTTATTTAGCTGTTTTTGGGGTGCAGCCATCTTGAAACTTTTTCGTAATCAACCTTATATCACGCTAACGAATGTATATATCCAATTAGATCCACAGACAAAAAGTGAAGTGACTATTTATTACGATCATATAGAATCAATACAAGTATCAGAAACTTCCTTTCAAAAAATAATTGAAATCGTTCTATATGATGAGGGTCCAGTTTTTGATCAATCATCGCTCTATAACAAGATAAGATTAGGTCCAAATCGTTTGTTTGGTTTTAAAATGTTTACGATTGCATATAATGCGATTCGCAAACGAGACCGTCCACAGTTGTTGACAGCATTGGATAATATCATAGCATACAAGGAAGACCAAGCTTTGGGGGACTTCATAATAACTGATACAAGTAACAAACTGTTAGATTCACAGCAAGATTTCATGGGAAAATATGATCCCGAACCATCAATTGATCTTATAATTGACAATGCCTATTTTAAAAAAGCATACGGATATAGTATCT
>JAPFCO010000451.1 GCA_026169505.1 Pseudogracilibacillus sp. | reverse complement strand
TGTGATGGTCTTGCTTTAAATGGTCACGATAATTTGCTTGGACTATTCCCGTGAAAAACTCGCCCACAGCACCTGAACCATAACTAAATAGTCCAATTCGTTCCCCCGCCGCTAACTCCTTACCTTCTAATAAAGAAATCAGGCCTAAATAAAGAGATGCAGTATAAATATTACCTACATTACGGCTATACTGAATGCTCTCTTGGAAATTCTCTTGAAGACGTTCCTGAGTGTCCGTATTACCTTCATCTAAGATCGTTTGTAATGCTTTAAGTCCCATTTTTGTATAAGGTAAATGGAAACAAATTGCTGCAAAATCATCTAAACCTAACTTTGTTTCTTCTTTATATTTATCCCATACATGGGAAACGAACGCTAGATATTGTTCATTTGAAAATTTACCATCTACAAATGCAACATCAGAATACGTAGGACGCCAGAAGTCCATAATATCGTCTGTTAAGAATGTACTATCATTTTCAATTGTCATTATTTTAGGATTAGCACTTATGACCATTGCTACTGCCCCAGCACCTTGTGTCACTTCACCTGACGTATTAAGACCGTAACGAGCAATATCTGAGGCCAATACGAGTACTTTACTTTTAGGATTAAGTGCAATATGCCCTTTAGCTAATTGTAAAGCAGCTGTTGCTCCATAACATGCTTGTTTCATTTCAATTGATCGTGCATTTGGTTGTAAATCTAGTAAATGATGAACATATACTGCAGCTGATTTTGAATGGTCAATCCCTGTTTCTGTTCCAAACATGACAAAATCGATTGCTTCACGATCTGTTTCATCTAAAATATTTAATGCTGCATTCGCTGCAAGAGTAACTGGATCCTGTGTTATTGGCGCAACTGCCATTCCATCTTGTCCTATTCCTATCGTAAATTTAGCAGGTTCTACATCTCTAGCAACCGCCAAGTCGTTCATGTCAACATAATATTGTGGGATATGAAATCCTATTTTATCTATTCCTATTTTCACGTTATACTCTCCTCTGCTTCCATTCCATTTAAATAATCTGTATAGTACTGTTCCAATTGTGAATACTTGAACATATAACTACATAAAAATTCCTTTATAACTGCTTATTACGTTTCTCATTAAAATCAATAAGTCTATTTTCTCATAACCACGATGTAAATAAAAGTATTAAATCCAAATAATAATTAAATTTCTATTAATTCATCTGTAAACCTTTCATCTTTGCCAAAGGTTTAGTACAATTAAGTGACATACGAGATTATTTAATACACGTCTGAATCAATTTCATCATTAAAAAATTAGCCACGATACATCTGTATGATGAAATTGATTAGATTAATAATGATTGAGGTGAAACAATTGTTTAAGTATATTTCATGGCTGTTTATTTTGGTAGGGAGTGTATTTCTTCTATATGGAGGATACCAACTATATGATTCTTATGCAAATGAAGGCAAACGATTAGATGAAGCGAAATCGATTATATCCGAAGACATTGTCACTGCTGATGCAAAGATAGACTTTGATAAAATATATGAAGACATCGCTCAAGGGGAAACAGTTGGCGTCCTCTATATTCCTCGATTAGATCGTGAAATACCTATTATTGAAGGTACAGATGAAGAGGAGTTAGCCCAAGGTGTCGGTCATTACAAAGATACCGGATACCCTGGCGAAAATCGTCAAATTCTTCTTTCTGGGCATCGTGATACCGTTTTTCGTCAATTTGGAGAATTGGAAGATGGCGATGAGTTTCACATTAAAATGGAGCATGGTACGTTTGTTTATGAAATTAGTGATCATGAAATTGTCGCCGCGGATAACACATCTGTCATCGACCCAAGTCGTAAGGATGAATATTTAACTGTTTCTACTTGCTATCCTTTTTCCTATATTGGAAGCGCACCTGATCGTTACGTGTTGTACGCTTACCCAAAATAAATGAAGAACTGTTTGAACTAGGGATTCCTAGTTAAACAGTTCTTTTTTCTTTTATGCAGGACTTATGTACATATAAAGCGAATGGTATATCTATGTAAAGGGGGAAACGAATGGATCACACCAAGTTACTTCGCATGATCATTTTAATTATGGGTATTATTTATATTTTCGTTATTCCAAATAATCCAATGGAGGTAAAATTACTTTTTAAAATCATTCCAATGTTACTTATTATCTATTATGGATTACAACGTTTACCAATCGAACGTCATCTAACCCACTATCTTATTTTACTTGGACTTGGTTTTTCAATGATTGGTGACGGCACATTACATTGGTTCATCATTGGATTATCAGCTTTCTTAATAGGACATCTATTTTATATTGGGGCTTTTTTACGACAATTTCAATGGTCTGGGCAACGAATGTTGAGTGTCATCCCACTGCTTCTATTCGGCCTCTTTATTGGGTATCAATTAGTTGAATCATTACGAATAGATGCTAATGATACACTAATTATTCCAGTTATCATTTATATACTAGCTATTATGACGATGTGTTGGTTAGCAATCATGACGGGAAATATATGGGCGATCATTGGCAGTGTCCTATTTGTTATTTCCGACTCTATACTAGCCTGGAATAGATTTATTTCAGTCATCGATTTTGCTGATGTGTTAGTTATGGTAACATATTATGCAGCACAGTTTTTCATTGCTCATTGCCTAACAACTATTGCAAACACGAGAAGGAGCATCTAACATGATTGACGTTTTTACGGATGGAGCATCTAGTGGCCATCCCGGAATAAGTGGCGCCGGTATTTATATTATAGCGGCCGACCGTACAAAAAAATATGCAATCCCATTAGCAAGTATGACGAACCATGAAGCAGAGTTTCATGCCGTCATCCTTGCTTTAGACATTTGCGTGAACAATTACCCTAATGAAATCATTTCTTTACAATCTGATTCCCAGTTAGTTATCGACGCAATTGAAAAGAAATTCGTTAAAAACAGCCGATATAAAGCCTTACTAGAAAATATATTGGAAAACGCAACGCATTTCCCTTATGTATTTCCTAAATGGATTCCAGCAAAGCAAAACTATCACGCTGATCGATTAGCAAAGCAAGCAATTCAACAACAAAAGACTCGATAGAAGTATGAAATCTACAACATAGTGATGACTTTTCTGTTATTCTGTTTCAATTGCTTGTAATGCTGTTTTCAATGCTTGAACTTCCTCTATCGATAACGTAACTCCTTTTCCCATCTTCTCATGTTCAGGAGCCCAATCCCTAAGATCATATTTGGGATCTCGTCCATTCCAGCTGATAAGATTCAACTCCTTTTGCCACCCTTTTGCACCTTCGGATAACACTGCGACTGTTTCAATAATCTCATAACTGAATTTTGACATCTATTCACCCCCACTTCCTCTTCTGTTCAAACTTGTCTACTTATACTATAATACTATGTATATATTGTAAATAAATGGGGTGTTTTAGTATGTCTGTTATCATGCTTATTTTTAGTATTATTGCGTTAACCTTTTTAATAATCGGGACAGTATTCTTTTTAATTGGCTTTTTCCGTTCCAGACCTATAAAATATTACGATCGAACAAAAGGTGTCATTATAAAAAAAGAACGTCATTATATCATCAATCTTTATAAATTAATACATAATGAACCTGCAAGGGAATACTATACTCCAGATGCACGCCCTACTGTTGTGTATGAGGTCGAGGGAGAGCAATATACGTTTACATCCTCCATGTCCCAACAACCGGGAATGAAAATTGGAAAAGAAGTGAACGTATTTTATGATCGATATCAGCCTAACAAAGCAATCATTGATACATTTGTCCAACGTGGTACCCTATTTACACTGATTGGAACTATTTTTTTAACGTTAGGGATTTTGTTTCTCTCTGTTAGTGCTTTTAGCTATTTTTACTTAGATATAGAATGATAACCGTATTTTTTAGTTACTTCTCTCCCATTTCCTAGTCCTCATGACACTACCGTTAAATCATGATAATCTTATGTAAACTGATTTGCTGTATGTTTTAAAGCAAGTGATTAATACATAGGAGTTGAAGTGTAGTGGAGGTAAAAATAACTCGTAAGACAGGGTTTATGGGTGGAACAACAAGTGTTTCCTTATTGGTTGATAAACAAGAAGAGGTGAAATTACATAATAATCAGGAATACATTATCGAATCAGCTAAAGATCATGTAACAGTTCGAGTAAAACAATGGTTTTTTGGTAGCAAAGAATTATCCGTTAACAAAAACGAACAATACGATATTAAGGTGAATCCTATTTGTTTACTTTTGCTTTATGCAGGACTTATTTTCGTGCTTAGTGCAGGGTTTATGAACCAACCAGATCTAAAAGTAATCCTAGCCGGTATAGGTTTAGGTAGTTTAATTGCTACAGCTGTCATGTCGCTCAAATCATGGTTTATTCTTCAAGAACATCATCTAAACTAAGGGAGAGGTTTCCATGAAGAGCATACACATCTGTAGCATCATAACTATCTTTCTACTAGCTGCCTGTGGAAAAAAAGAAAGCGCAATAACGGAAGAACAATATGAACAATTAACAGATGATATGTCGATGACAGAGGTGGAAGAATTGCTAGGGAAACCTGTTGAAAGGGATGGAAATAAGTGGATATATTATTATCAAAAGGAAGATAGAAAGTTTCTTTTAACAATCTTATTCGCTGATGATCAATTATTTGTCACATCCATTACATTAAGATAAACATACTTACGAACCATCTATAATAAAGTCTACCGATTTTTCTTCGGTGAATGAAAATTTCGGAGTGATCAAAGTGAAGAAACATTTACTCGCTATCATCGCCATGATTATGCTTTTGATGACATCCTGTGATCAGATGAAAGAAGTATTAACAGATTCGGAAGAGACATTTGAAGAGATTGGTTTACCAATTGAAGACAATGCAAATGAATTGCCATTTGTTACGGGTGAAGATTATTTAGATGAACGAACTATGTTAGAAAGAGGATTAGAACAACAGCGCGAATTGTACAAATTAGGGTTTCTAACAAATGATTTCAACAATGCCGGAACATATATCGTTTATTATCCACTTGATAAAACATTTGGATATAGCTCGATGTACCGCATACCAAATAGTCATGTCTCCTTTAAATTTGAAGCTGGAACTTCCTTTGAAGCCTCCCTATATAACGCAATGATCGATCAATTTGTCGATCCAAAAGAACTTACATTCGATACGTTACAGATGACGTACGGCGAATATATACATGAATCTAATGGGGAATATTATGTTGTTGCCAAGGATGAAGAAACTACCTACTTAGTACAAGGTGGTTCCGAAACAGAAGGTTATACAGATGAAATTGTACAATATATGGGTGAATCGTTACAAACAGAAGAAGATGGAGCCTACGATCCTTTCTATCACTACTTTTCATTAGACATAGATAAGCTAAGATTTCCAACGGTAAATGATCGCCGTGTGGCTATACATGATGCCAGTGTGAGTGTTGTAGGGGGTGACGAACAATCCCAAGTCAGTATCACCTATATGCTAAGTGAACTAGATTCGATTGTTTATCGCATTGGAGATACAGAACCG
>JAPFCO010000119.1 GCA_026169505.1 Pseudogracilibacillus sp. | reverse complement strand
TCTTGCTCTTAATCGTACTGTCATTATGGAAGGAGCGTGTGCGGGGATGAAAATCATTTTTCAAACACGACTCATTTTATGGAAAAAACATTGGATCAGTTTGTTGTTCTGGTTGTTGTTTCCAGCTTTAGTAACTTGGGCCCTGATCGTCCAGTTTGCAACAATCCAAGCTGATACGAAAGTACCTGTTGGAATTGTTTTAGAAGAAGAAACGTTATTAATACAAGACTTATATGACTCTTTAAAAGACACTCCACATATAAGACCAGTTATTCTAAGTGAAAGAGAAGCTTTGAATCAATTGGAAAAACATGAACTAGACAGTGTCTTTATTATCCGCAAAAATTACGAAGAAAAGATTCAAAAAGGGAGTCGAAATCAGTTAATTAAAAGTTATCAATCTGATTTATCCTTTGCATATACACCTTTACGTGAAACGGTTATTTCTTATGTACAACAAGATTATAG
This sequence comes from Pseudogracilibacillus sp., assembly GCA_026169505.1. Taxonomy (GTDB): domain Bacteria; phylum Bacillota; class Bacilli; order Bacillales; family Amphibacillaceae; genus Pseudogracilibacillus. The sequence continues at coordinate 48,241 of JAPFCO010000119.1, read as the reverse complement.
TCGTGCTAAAGCAGCCGAAGTTGTCCAAAGTATCGGGACGGAATATGGTGTTACGGAAGTGTGGTCCTGGCATGAATTAATTGAACGGAGTAAAGAAATTGAGCAGGAACAAAAGTTACTCGAAGTAGACTTTACCTTTGCCCAGACAGATGTGCAAGTTGAAGCAGAAGATGTCGGTATTGTTAAACCATGGAATGTCTGGGCATTATTATCCTTATTAGCATCGTTCATGTTATTTGATTGGGTGATGAAAGAAAATCGTCCGACAATTACACCGCGCTTTGTTTTTGGGAAATATTCATTTAAAATGTATGTATTAAAAAACGCATTTCTTTATACAGGGTTATTTTTTATTTTCGATCTGTTGACAATGTTTTTATTCAACTACTGTTTTAATGAAAGGATTTCACTCAGTCTTATCGCATCATTATTCTTTTACCGATTGATGTTAAATAGTTGTGTGTTTATTTTTAGTACATTTTTCCGGTCTACCTACTTGTACTATACAAGTTCATTTGCAATGGTGTTATTTGTTGCTTTAGTTAGTGGTGCGCTCATTCCGATTGATGGGATTACTGCCAAGTTTTCGTTCGTTCAATACGTAAATCCACTTGCAACATTTTTAGCAGGAGGATATATAAATATATGGCTTATTATTGGGATGGTACTAATCGTCTGGTGGTATAGACGGAAGGAGGAAGTTGATGCTTAATATAAAGTCCATTCATAAAAAGTATGGCTCTACACTCGTGCTTGATAATATTTCAATTCAAGTGGAACATGGAAAAATTGTTGGTTTAGTAGGTGAAAATGGAGCAGGAAAATCAACTTTTCTCCATATCCTAGCAACATTACAAAAGGCTACAAAAGGGACAATCCAATTAAATGATCTAACATATAAAGTACAATTAAAATCGGTTCGAAAAAAGATTGGCTTTGTGCCACAGGAAATTGCCGTTTGGGATGATTTTACAGTAGAGGAAAATATGGTTTTTTTCGAAAAGCTATCATGGAAAGATAAGAGCATTTCCGAACTTCGTCAATTATGTCTTGATATGGAACTTCATAAGTGGAAGGAGAAAGTGCATACATTATCTGGAGGGATGAAACGGAAATTAAATTTAGCAATATCTTTAATTCATGATCCAGAGTTGTTATTACTAGATGAACCGACCGTGGGTATTGATTTAAAATCGAAGCAGGAAATCGGTCAATATTTAAAGACATTGGCAAAGGAGCAAGGTAAAACGATTATATATACATCTCATGATATGGATGAGATAATGAATCTATGTGATTATACATATTGTTTAGGGAAAGATCCTTTTTATGAAAAATTCCTGCGTGAGAAAGGGCAAGAAGTTATTTCGTTGTTATAATGGAGTTATTTTAATTATCACTATTGATGTATGCTTTGACTTAGTGAAAATTGGAATATAAATAAAAACTACTGTTATGAAAATCTAAATTGTGACACTAAAAACATGCTGTCGAACATCGCTTCGGAAAAACACTCCGCTTTCCGTGGGCTTGCGATAAGCCTCCTTGCGAGCAAAAAACGCTCACTGCGGGGTCTTATCGTCTTCGCTTTCCCACAGGAGTCTGCGTGTTTTTCCTACGCTATAGTTGGAGGTATGAATTGCGATTTATGCGACAACTATCCTGAATAGGGGGAGATAAACTACCAGACTACATATGTGAGCAATAAAAAATATCATGGGGCAAGGGCAGTAACATCAGAATATAATATGATTTCACATATTTTGGTGGCTGTTTGTAGCGGAGGCCCGTTGTCTCCAGTGGGAACAGCAAATGGTCCTCGATGGGACGAACGATAGTGGCAGTCCCACGAGTCCGAAGCGGCTGAAGTGCGAAGAATGAACTGCAATTCTTCGTGGCACCACGGAAAGCAACGGTCCGCAGCGGAAAACAGCCTGGAGCACACATGACAGTATTTGCTTATCATATTATTAAAGCTAATGCGCAGTCTATGTTTACTGTGAAATAGCAGTAAATTCTTAAAACTGATTGTTGCCAAAATGTATAATTAAGTTGTTAAATTAATCCATTTCATAATACTGTTTTATCGCTCCATCACTACAATATGTAGTTAAGAATGTTACAACGAAACTACATATTGTAGTGATGGAGCTTTTTTTTTGTAATTATGAAATGGATTCAAATGGCAATCTAAATGAAATTTATCTATTTCTCCATCGATCCGGATGGAAAATAACTTGTTACAACGATACATTATACGATCGGCTGCTGGATGTAGGTTACAGACTATTCCAAGCTTTTGTTCTTTATTTTAAATAGAGCATAAGTTGGATGGATTCTAGTGGATGGCCATAGAAGATTTCTTTACATTCTTTTATATACGTAAAGCCTTTGCTTAAATAAAATTGCATCGCATCTTTATTTTGTTTTTCTACTTGAACAAGGACTTCCTTTACTTGTCCAATCCGTCCTATACCCGTTTCTAATAAATGAGTCCCAATCCCTTGGCCAGTAACATTTGGAAGTAAATATAGAGCGCCGAGTTCTACTTGATGATTTTCATCTAATAAAGAAAAATTCGCGAAACCGATGATTTCGCTATCTAGTACCGCTATGAAAAAATGGGAATGCTCTATTCGATGCAACAAAGTCGCTCTACTATAAGCTTGTTGTAAGAATCGAGATTGCACCTCAAGTGGAATGACACCATCATATGTGTCATTCCAACTTTTAGTAGCTACATCCTGTACTTTCGTCATATCTATCTCCGTCAGTGTTCGGATGGTTACATTCATCGCTAGCCCTTCTTTCAGGATTAGTTTAAAACTTTACGTAAAAACTCCTGTGTCCGCTCATTTTCAGGGTGTGTAAAGATTTTCTCGGGTTCTCCTTCTTCCATGATAATTCCTTCATCAAAAAATAATACACGATCACAAACATCGCGAGCAAAGCCCATCTCATGTGTCACGACGACCATTGTCATTCCATCTTCAGCGAGTTCCTTCATGACAAGAAGTACTTCCTCTACTAATTCAGGATCAAGTGCTGATGTTGGTTCATCAAATAACATGATTTTTGGTTTCATTGCTAACGCACGGGCGATAGCTACACGTTGCATCTGTCCACCAGATAATGTATCAGGATACACATTTTCTTTATCAGCAAGACCAACTTTTTCTAATAACTGTCGACCAAATGATACGGCATCCTTTTTTGACACGCCATTTACCATCGATGGAGCGAGTGTAATATTTTCCATGACCGTCATATGTGGGAACAAATTAAATTGCTGAAACACCATCCCAACTTCACTCCTGAGGTCATTGATGTTTGTATTTTTATCTGTTAGAGACACACCTTCGATTAATACATCACCAGCTGTCACATCTTCTAATAAGTTGAGGCAACGTAAGAAGGTGCTTTTTCCTGACCCAGACGGTCCGATGATTGATACAACTTCTTGTGGTTTAATCGTTGTACTAATTCCTTTTAATACTTCCAAGTCACCAAAGTTTTTATATAAATCTTGTACTTCTATCATGAGATATCCATCCTTTTTTCAATTAATCTTAAAATAAATGTGATAGATAACGTCATTATTAGATATAAAATGGCTACCATTGTATAAATTTCAACTGCTCGGAAATTAGTTGCAACAACAATTGTTCCTTGACGTGTTAATTCTCCGACTCCAATAACAGTTAGCAATGACGTATCTTTTAAACTAATGATAAATTGATTACCTAATGGTGGAATCATCCGTTTAAATGCTTGGGGCCAAACTATTTTGTACATCGTTTGGAACTGAGTTAATCCGAGCGAGCGACCCGCTTCAACTTGACCTTTATCAATCGAATTAACGGCACCCCGCACAATTTCTGCAATATAGGCTCCCGCATTAAGTGCAATCGCGGTAATTCCGGCCACGAGTGGATTTATTTCGGTACTTAATAACATTGGAATGGCAAAATAAATATAAAGTGCTTGAATCATAATTGGTGTTCCTCGTAGTACTTGTACGTAAATAGAGGACAATCCGTATATAATATAGTTATTAGAGATCCGACCAAATCCGAAAACAACCCCTAATATTAACCCAATCAAAATTCCAACGATGGTAATGAAAATGGTGTATTTAACACCCTCCATTAAAGTTGGTAATGCGTCAATTGCATATTTAAAATTTAATCCAGCCTCTTCTGCATCTGTTTCTGCCATAGCAGCTTCACCGAACCATTTTTCATGTAATTCGTCATATCTGCCATCTTCTTTTATTTTTTCTAATGCTAAATTAATTTCCGCCGTTAATGGACTTCCTTTAGGGAGGCCGATTCCGAATGTTTGGCCTTCTAATAACCCGTCGATCACTTTTGCCTTTCCTTGTCCGTTCGTATTAATGTAATAAAGTAAAGCAGGTAAGTCAAAAACGACTGCATCCGCAGAACCCTTTTCTAGTTCCATATATGCTTGGTCAATATTAGGAAATGGAACAACGTCATTTTTTTCTACACCGTCTAATTCCATGACTGCATCATAACTAGATGTTCCTTGTTTGGCGGCAACTACTTTTCCAGCAAGATCATCAATTTCCGTTATGTCTTCTTCATCTTCCCTTACAAGTACGGCTGTTCCTGCATCATAATAAGGATCACTTAAATCAATCGTTGCCTTTCGTTCATCATTAATCGTAATACCAGCAATCGCTATATCTAGGTTGTTCGTTTGTAATGCAGGGATGAGACCGTTGTAATCCATTGGTCTTAATTCATAATCAAAACCAACCTCCTCAGCAATCGCATCCATTAAATCGATGTCGAAGCCGATGTATTCATTTGTTTCCTGATCTAAAAATTCAAACGGAACATAATTCGTATCTGTTCCAACTTTCAATACCTTTTCTTCTGCATCTATCGTAGGTGCAGTTATAGACCATATCGTAAATAAAATTACAAGCAGCATGCCTGTAATCGATAATCGTTTGTATTGTTTATTTTGCAATGTGCATGTCTTCCTTTCTATTCTGTGTTGTGTGCAGGATGTGGTTTTTTTGCAACGTTTACCATCAAAAGGGACCTATTTGGTAGCCGAGAGTAAATCGAAGGTTATTTTTTACAGCATTATGACCTACTATACTACAAAAGTCTCGATAGATAAACGACTTTGCGATATAATGCTAGCTAACAAATTGAAAAAAGATAGGAAAAGGAGGTAGATGATGGGAACCTTATTTCAGACAGAAGCGATTTTTCACTCACTTGTATTAGAAATGAATAAACTAATTAATGAAGATGTTATTATTACGAATGAAGTAGGAAATATCGTTGCGAGCACAGAAGCAAAGCGGATTGGGGATTATCATGAAGGTGCTTATTTAGCGATGAAAAATCGTGTCAGTATGGTGATGACGAAAGAGTTGAGTGAAACATTACAAGGAGTTAGGCGCGGGATCGTTTTACCCATTATTATAGAAGATCGACCAATAGGTGTGCTTGGTATTACGGGAAATCCAGATGTAGTAGAACCATACGCACAAATCGTTCAGAAAATGGCAGAGCTTTTTATTAAAAGCAGTAGTGATCAAATGACTCAAGAAAAAATGGCTCGAAATTTAGAACTGTTTGTCTTTGACTGGTTAAATGAAATAATCAAAGGAGACACGCTTCTTGCAAGAGGAGAGTTTTTTCAATTGCCGATTGAGTCATACCGTCAAGTAATCAGCATTCACTTACCAGATGCTACAAGTCAATTATCATATAAAGATATTATCGAATTACGGATAGCATGGGACCGTAAAGAACAAGCTATTTTTGTTCGTTGGGGCGAGGGAAAGTTGTTGATTATTGATCAACAGTATGAAAAAGATATCTTATTGCGTAAAATACAAGGTTTTCAAACGAATATGGTAGCTATTATTGGAGCGGATGTTTATGTTGGGATCGGTCAGCCTGCAGATTATCAGTTCATGCACCAATCGTTAGAACAGGCGGAAAGAGCATGTGCTATTGCCCAGAAGGAAAATCGCATTATTTTTGAAGACGAATTGCGTTTTGAAATGATTCAACATGAAATCAATGTGCAAACGAAATGGAAGTTTATTGAAAGAACAATCGCTCCCATTCGTGAAGAGCCAGTGCTGTTAGATACGTTAACAAGTTGGTTTGATCACGATATGTCAATCCAAGAAACAGCTGCAACACTACATATACATAAAAACACCTTGTATTATCGGTTAGAAAAAATTGAAAAACGTACACATTTATCTGTTAATGTCATTGAAGATATGATGTTACTTTATATAGGGTCACGTTTTTTGCAAGAAATTGCAGATTTAAACAAAGAATAATTAGATAAGTGTATAATAAGATGCAATAAATAGACGGCTTTTATGTACGGATATACATGGAGATTCTAATGCATTTATGCTAAAATAACTTATTATACATAAGTACAAGGGGGAAATAGTGGCATAATTAATTATCTGATTATTTCAAACAGGGGAAATAATCTATTTTGAATGAAAACAAAGGGGGAAGATGTAGAATGAAAAAGTTAAGAAATGTATTATTATTAGTTGGAGTATTATTTCTAATTAGTGCTTGTTCATCAAGTGATGAAGAGGAAACAGGGGCGTCAGGAGAAGGTAGTTCTGATGAAATGACATTAGAAATGTCAGTAACTACGAATGAATCATCTACATGGTTTATCGCTGCTGAAAAACTAGCCGAAGATATTGAGAGAGAAACAGATGGAAGAATTGTTATTGAAGTATTTGGAAATGAACAATTATCTGGTGGAGATTCAGGGAAAGCTGTTGAATTATTATCAAAAGGAAATATTGACTTAACATTCAACTCGACAATTATTTACTCCATTTTAGATGATCGCTTTGGGGTAGCAAGTGCGCCGTTTTTATTTACGGATCTAGATGAGGTCGACGCGGTTTTTAATGGTGAAGGTGGAGAAATGTTAAAGGACATACTACGTGAAAAAGGGGTTGAACCATTAGGTTTTGGTGAAAATGGTTTCCGCCAAGTAACGAATAGTAAGCATGAGATTAAAGGGCCGGAAGATGTGGAAGGATTAAAAATTCGTATTCCAGGAATCACAATGTACACAGATTTATATCGCGAAATGGGATCAGACCCATCAACAATGACTTTCTCTGAGGTTTTTACAGCTTTACAACAAGGAACAATCGATGGACAGGAGAACCCAATTGATGTTATTTCTTCATCTAAATTAAATGAAGTACAAGATTATATTACAATGTGGAACTACTCCTATGACCCATTGGCATTGGGAATTAATAAAAAACTATTCGATTCGTTAAGTGAAGAAGATCAGGAATTATTTACTAAATTAGGACAGGAAGCAGCTGAATATCAGGTTGAAATTGCTCGTGAAAAAGAAGAGGAACAAATAGAAGAGTTAAAAGAAACTGGAATGAATTTCTATTATCCTACTGATGAAGAAATTGAAGATTTCCGAGAAACTGTTCAACCGATTTATGATCAATATGAGTCTATTTGGGGCGAAGACTTACTAGAAGCATTTCAACCCTAACAAATAGTGGAAAGGTGATAACGATGAGCAAATGGTTCAGTCGAATAGAAGAATTCATTGTAGTGATAACGCTTGCTACAATGGCTGTTATAGCATTCTCAAATGTTGTAACTAGAAATCTCTTTAATATTTCTTTAGCATTTACAGAAGAAATAACGATTAACCTATTTGTGTTTTTAACCTTTGTTGGAGCAGCTATAGGTGTGCGTAAAAATGCGCACCTAGGCTTTTCTTTATTAGTGGAACGGGTATCTATTCCAATTCGACGTTGGTTAGTAGCATTAATAGGAGTTATTTCTATTATTTTATTTTTAATCATCACGTACTATGGCATTGAAATGATGATGTTTCAAATTGATATTAATGCGAAGACACCCGCACTTGGATGGCCTAAATGGCTATTTTCCATGGCTATTCCGATTGGAGCATTGCTGTGTGCAATTCGTACGATTGAAGCAACAATAAAACAATTGAAAGAAATGTCAGATGAGCAGGGGGAATCTGTATGAGTGCATTTATATTATTTGCATTATTCTTTTTATTAATCTTTTTTGGATTCCCAATTGCTGTGTCGTTGGGGGTTTCTTCTGTTGTCGTGTTATTTGTGATTGACGGTATGATGGGATTGGATTTACTTGCAGATATTATGTTTACAAGTATTGCAAAATTCACTTTATTAGCTATACCATTCTTTATTTTAGCTGGGGTTATTATGGAACACTCCGGTATTTCTCGTAAACTTATTGATTTAGCTGATAAGCTAGTGGGACATCATAAGAGTGGAATTGTCTTTATTACAGCTTTAGTAGCAATCTTCTTTGCAGCAATATCTGGTTCTGGACCGGCAACCGTTGCAGCAATTGGAGGAATTTTAATTCCAGCATTGGTGAAGAACGGATATAAAAAGGAAAGTGCTGCAGGATTAATAGCAAGTTCAGGTTCCATTGGAATTATTATTCCGCCAAGTATTGCCTTTATCGTATTTGCTGTTGTAGCAGGAGACCAGATCCCTATTTCGATTGCTAGATTATTTATTGCCGGAGTTATTCCAGGTGTTTTATTTGGAATTGCCTTAGTAGGGGCAGCAATATACGTGCGTTGGAAAAGTGATCGAAAAGCATTAGCAACAGCCGGAACAGCTGGAGAAGTTCCTATCGTAAGAGAGAAAAAGCAGCGAGCATCTATTGCAGAAATTGGCAAAGCATTTTTTGATGCGCTCTGGGGCTTGCTTGTTCCTGTCATCATTTTAGGAGGTATTTATGGTGGTTTCTTTACACCGACGGAAGCAGCGGTTGTTGCAGTGTTTTATGGTTTGTTTGTCGGGCTATTTATCTATCGTACATTGAATATAAAAAAGTTATATACCATTTTTATTGAGGCATCTGTGCAAACGGCAATTGTTATGTTGGTAGTTAGTACAGCGTCCATCTTTGCGCATATTATTACGTCCGAACGATATGCTCAAGATATTTCAGATTTACTCTTAAGTGTTTCAGATAACACGGTAATTATTTTATTACTAATAAACGTCATCTTATTAATAGCAGGAGCATTTATTGATGCGATTTCAGCATTCTATATATTCGTGCCGATATTATTACCTGTTATTATAGCCTTGGATGTTGATCCGACTGTCTTTGGAGTCTTTATGACAGTAAACTTAGCGATTGGATTATTTACACCGCCTGTCGGATTGAACTTGTATGTTGCCAGCGGTATTTCAGGTTCATCGCTCTTAGATATATCGAAAGCCATTTTACCATTTTTATTTGCATCACTAATCGTTTTATTATTAATTACATATATACCAGTTTTATCTACCTTTTTACCAGATTTATTACAAGTCGATTAGTTTATTAAAGAGGAAGAGGGATTTCACATGAAATTTAAAGGACAAACAGCAATCATTACAGGAGCAGCTAGTGGAATCGGTCAGGCAACTGCTATTCAACTAGCTGAACAAGGTGCCCAAGTGATTTTAGTAGATTTACAACCATGTGCAGATACGATTGCCCAATTAAAAGAATTAGCAAACGAACCAACCTATCTAGAAGTGTTAGGTGATATTAGGGAAAAAACATTCGTCCAATCGGTCGTAGATCAAACAATTGAACAGTTTAATGACATTCATATACTTGTTAATAATGCGGGAACTTGTGGCAGAGTAGGACTCGATGAATTGACGGAAGAAATTTGGGATCGTGATTTAGATACAAATGTAAAGGCGGCTTATTTATTTATTCAGGCCGTCGTGTATCCACATATGAAAGAAAAACAGTATGGAAGAATTGTGAACATTAGTTCTGTTTCTGGTATAAATGGGGGAGTTATCTCAAATATGGATGGATTAACGAGCGGTCGTTCAGGTCCAGCATATGCGGCATCCAAAGGAGCGATGATTGCTTTATCAAACTGGGTAGCAAAAGAGCTAGGACAATACGGAATTACTAGTAACTGTGTGGCCCCAGGTGCAACGGAAACAGGACTTACAACAGGAATGAAGTATGATTTAAGTGGACAAGTGATCAAACGAATAGGTACACCTCAAGATATTGCGGAAGCAGTCAGTTATTTAGCTTCTCCAAATACAGGTTATACAACAGGTCATACACTAAAGGTAGATGGTGGTGTTCACATTGGCTAAAAGTAATGACCAGTTCGAAAGTGTCGAAGATGAAGAAACAAAACAAATCATTGGTAGATTAAAGAAAGATACCGATTTACTAAACGGTATTATTAACGTTTGTCGTACTTATGGTATAACAGCGGGCTCTTTTCAATGTATTGGTTCTTTAGCAGGTGTTGGTTTTATGCAATTTGAGCAAAAGGAAGATGGCACGCTCAAATATGCAGAGCCAACGATACAAAACGAACCGGTAGAACTATTAGCTGGTACTGGATTTATTGGACTGGATGAACAAGAGGAATTAGAGATCCATTATCACGGCATGTTTCTTGATAAAGGTGGTAATATATCTGGCGGACATTTCATCCGAAAAGAGAATCCTGTTGCTATTACAATTGAATTTATTATTCATCCAGCAACAAATGCTTATATGAAAAAAACACCTGACCCAGACTATCATATACCGATATTTGGCTTTTCGAAAAGGGGTTGAAGACAATTGGAAACGGTAGGAGTTTTAGCAAAAAAGGTTATTAGAAGTTTTCCAGATAAACGGGCAGTTGTCTTTGGAGAGCGACGATTGACATTTCAGCAACTAGGTGACAGAGCAATGGCGATGGCTGCATATTTTTCAAAGATAGGCATGCGAAAAGGAGATCGTTTCGGTGTGTTAATGTCTAATCGATTGGAACATATTGAATTAGATTTAGTGGCGGCCTTTGGAGGGTTTATAAAGGTACCATTAAATTATCGACTTCATCCTAATGAGCATAAATACATGATTGATGATGCAGATGTTCGTTTAATCATTGGTGAGAAAGAGTTAATTGAACCAATTGGATTAAAAATAAATACATTATTCATAGACGAAGCTTATGACAAAGCAATCGCTGATCATATTGGGGAGTCTGTGACGGAAAAGGTTGAAGAGGATGATCTGTTTGCAATTATGTACACATCAGGTACAACGGGAAATCCTAAAGGAGTTATGTTAAGTCACCGAAATATTATTGCTGGAGCGTTATCATTAAGTCAATCATGTGAAGTGAATAAACATGATGTGATCGGTCATGTGGCTCCATTAACACATGGGAGTAATTTTTTATCCCATGTGTCATGGCTTCATGGGAATACGCAGATTGTATATAATAAATTTGCTCCCGAGGAATTTTTAGATGATATTGAAAGAGATCAAGTATCGACAATATTCCTCGTTCCCACGATGGTTAATCTAATGGTGCAACATCCCCAATTTAATCCAGAAAAATTGAAATCGATTAAATCGATTAATATGGCAGGATCCGCAATTGCAGCAAGTAAGTTACAGGAGGCTCTGGATCAATTAGGTACAATTTTTGTACAAACATATGGGCAAGTAGAAGCGCCGATGTGTATTACCATCATGATGCGTGATGAATTATCAGATCGTCTGCAGTCATGTGGACGTACTGGACCATTTGTAGAGCTGAAAATTATTGATGAGCATTGGGCAGAAATGGCTCCCGGTGAGGTGGGAGAGATTGTCTGTAAAGGTTCGCTCGTGATGCAGGGCTATTGGAATAATGAAAAGGGCACACAAGAAACTTTAGTCGATGGCTGGTTACGCACGGGTGATTTAGGTTGGATGGACGATCTTGGGTATTTACATATTGTTGATCGAATCAAAGAAGTTATTATATCAGGTGGTGTAAATATTTACCCCCGTGAAATTGAAGAAGTGTTAAATAAACATGAAGGAATTAAGGAAACAGCTGTTATTGGTGTACCCGATGATAAGTGGGGCGAATCTGTTGTCGCTTATGTTGTTTCCAATGGTGTAAAAGAAGTAGTAAGTGAAGATGCTATTAAATTATGTGAAGATCATTTAGCAAGTTTTAAAAAGCCAAAGAAAATTATAATTGTGGATGAATTACCGAAAAGCTCCTATGGGAAAATTTTAAAACGTGAACTAGTAAATGTATATTCGAAAGCGGTGAAATAATGGATTGCTATGTAAGTGGTATCGGAATGACGCCATTTGGAACTCATCCAAATCGAACATTAAAAGGTCTGTTAATAGATGCATGTACAGAAGCAATCAATCAAGCAAATAAACCTAAGATTGATGCAGTGGTTGTAGGGAATTTCATGGGTGGATCCATCTGTAATCAGGAAATATTAGGAGCAATTGCTGCCAATGACTTAGGTCTCGGTCCAATTCCAACGCTAAAAGTGGAAGGTGCATGTGCGTCAGGCGGTATTGCACTTAGACAAGCGGTGTTAGGTATTTTGAGCGGAGAATATGATACAGTCCTTGTGGCCGGAGTAGAAAAAATGAAACATGTGTCCACAAGTGAAGTCACTAGTTCAATCAATGCTGCGATGGATAATGAATCAAATGAAAAGCATGCTGGTCTAACTTTTCCAGGGTTCTTTGGTGTGTTAGCAAACCGTTATTTTTATGAAACAGGAGCATCAAAGGAACATTTAGCAATGGTTGCTTTGAAAAACCGGGAACACGCGATACAGAATCCACTAGCACAATTTACGAAATCGACATCTTTAGAAGAAATTATGACAGCAAAAATGATAACAGATCCGCTTGGATTATTTGATTGTTCACCAATAACTGATGGGGCAGCCGCAATTATTATTTCTCGCGAGCCATCCGATGTTCGAATCGTGGCAAGTGCCCAAGCATCTGGTGTGACGCAAATGCAAATGGCAGAGGACTTGTTATCTTTAGAAGCAGTCAAACATTCAGGAGCAATTGCATATGAAAAAGCTGGACTAGGCCCTGAGGATATTGATGTCATCGAAATACATGATTGCTTTTCAATGACAGAAATTATTTCTTCAGAAGAATTGGGGTTTTTCCCAAAAGGAGAAGGGTATCTAGCATTAGAGCAAGGAAGGACGAAAGCGTCAGGAGATGTGCCAATTAACACTAGTGGTGGCTTACTATCACGAGGTCATCCAATTGGAGCAACAGGAATTGCACAAATATATCAAATTGTATTACAGTTACGAGGTCAAGCGCCAAATCAGGTGGAGAATGCTAACATAGGATTGGCACAAAATTTAGGTGGCACTGGATCCTATTCAGTCGTCCATATTATGGAAAGGTTGGGCTGAGATGAAAGGTTATCAATGTACGAATTGTCCATATGAAACAATGGTTGAAGTTGCCTTTTGTCCTCAATGCCGACAACAAGCTTTCAAGGAAAAAGAGGTTCCTAATATTGGAGAAGTGTATAGTTTTACTACAATTCGTGTTGCACCACCAGAGTTTGCTGTTTTCGCACCTTACCAAGTTGCGCTGGTCTCTTTAACCGATAAACTGAAAATTACTGCCTTTATCCAAGAAGATATTGCAATTGGTGACAGTGTAATTTTAAAAGAAGTCCGTGAGAAAGCATTTGTTTTTAAGCCAGTTGGACTAGAATAATAGGAACCATATCACTGAGTAAGTTTATCTAAAAGTGTATGATTCGTTAAGGAGTTTTATGTTTGAGATTTTTTTCGGTACTGGCAGCATCTATATCGAGGTTTTTACCAATTTGGATATTATCATTATCTTTGTTAGCTTTTCTTATACCAAACGTATTTGGTTCCATTCAAAATTCAACGGAAATTTGGTTGGGAGCAATTTTTCTGTTTATGGGGATGTCACTATCAACGGAACAAATAATGGGTGTTATTAAGAAACCTAAACATGCGTTTGTCGGAATTGGGTTGAAATGGACGATAATGGTGGGGGTAACTGTTATCATTGCCTTTACCTTTTTTGCTACTAATCCTGAAGTGGCTTCTGGAATTATCTTAGCTGGAACAGTGCCTAGTGGTACATCAGCAAATGTGTATACATTTATTGCCGGTGGGGAAGTAGCGCTCAGTATTACGATGGCAACATTGGATACCGTTATTTCACCAATATTGACTCCAAGTCTTGTACAAGCTTCCGTTGGAAAAGTGGTTCCTGTCGATTTTATGGCATTATTTATGAATATTATTTGGGTTGTATTTGTTCCATTGTTTATGGGATTATTTTTACAATGGAAGTTTCCTAAAAGGGTTGCAACTTTTAAGCCTTATACAGGAATTCTTTCACAATTAGCCTTATTCATTATTGTACTTTCAGTCGTATCGAAAGCACAGCCTGTTTTATTGGATAATATGACATTATTACCGCTTATTTTGGTTGCAGTCATTTTACAAGTGTCAATCCCGATGTTCATCGGTTATTACATACCTAGGCTATTCAAGTTGCCGCGCGCCAATATGATTGCTATTACATTTCATACAGGAATTTGTAATACGGCATTGTCAGCAACATTAGCGATGGAACATTTCAGTTCGCTTGCGGCTGTTCCTGCTGTTCTTAATATGATTGTTAATTTAACGATTGGAGCAATTGTTGCTAAGCTTTTTGAAAAACGTCGTGAACAGCCAAACGTAGGCGCTACATCTTAAGTAGAAAAATCCCATTCCTCAGTAAGGATGGGATTTTGTTTTGGTGATCGTTCTTGCGCCTGCTTCGTGCTCTCAAGTTAGTATGAGGCATGCGTGAGGTCGCTCTTGCGCCTGCTTCGTGCCCTCAACTTAGTGTGAGGCATGCGTGAGATCGTTCTTGCGCCTGCTTCGTGCCCTCAAGTTAGCGTGAGGCATGCGTGAGATCGCTCTTGCGCCTGCTTCGTGCCCTCAAGTTAGTATGAGGCATGCGTGAGGTCGCTCTTGCGCCTGCTTCGTGCCCTCAAGTTAGTAAGAGGCATGCGTGAGGTCGCTCATCCTTATATACTGTTTTGAAAATCTCTTGAATCATACGTTTCAATAGTCCTTTTTGGCGAAAAGCGAATAGTTCTTGTTATAAACTAGGTATCATAGAATCGGGATGAAGTATGGACAACTTAACTTCACTCTGAATTTATCTTGTTTAGGGTCTATGTTGTAGTAACAGTTTCTTGAGCTCGTTCATATGCTTCTAATAAAAAGTCAACCAGGTGTACTGTCTTTACTGTATCGGCAAGTCCTTCACGTTCAATACCTAACTTCATTTGCAGTAAACAACCAGGGTTAGCCGTGACAATCGTTTTAGCATCGGTCTGTTTTGCCTGTTCCATTTTATAATCTAAAATTTGCATCGACATTTCTGATTCGACAATATTATAAATTCCCGCCGATCCACAACAACGGCTTGCATCTTTCATTTCAACATAAGTAACTCCAGCAATTGCTTCAATTAACTTACGGGGTTCCATAAATGTGTTTTGTCCATTTTTTAAATGACAAGAGTCTTGATAGGTTACAATTTGATCAGCAACCTGTAAATCGAGCTGATCAAATTGTAGATCAATTAAAATACTGGAAATATCCTTAATTTTATTCGAAAAATCTGCTGCACGACTTTGCCACTCAGGATCTTCTTGTAAAAGATGTTCGTAATCATTTAAAAAGGCACCACAACCACCAGCATTCGTAATAATATAGTCGATCGCTTCATTTTCAAACGCCGCGATATTTCGCTTGGCCATTTCCATCGCTCGATCTCGTTCTCCACTATGTCCATGTAAAGCACCACAACAAGCTTGTGTTTTTGGAATGATAATATCACATCCTGCGTACTGCAGTAATTTTATTGTCGCATCATTCGTTTGTAAAAACATCGTATCCATTAAACAGCCAGAGAAAAAGGCAACTCGTTTTCTTTTAGGTGCAATAGCAACAACCTCTGTTGGACGCTCTATCATTTGTTTACGCTTTGGAACTTTTGGAAGCACTTTTTCCATGGCACGTAAATCTTTTGGAACGAGATTGATGAGTTTTGTTTTATGGGCCATTGTTTGTAATCCAGACCGCTGATAGACGCCAACTAGACTCGTCACATTTCTCATCCGATTTTGATGAGGAAATAATTGATTAAAGGCGAAGGAGCGAGTTGTTTTTTCTAGAAAAGATTGCTCATTCGTTTGATAAATTGCATCACGAGCTTGTTCTAATAAATGCCCGAATTGGACACCAGAAGGACAGACGGGTTCGCAAGCGCGACAGCCAAGACACATATCGATGGAGCGTTTGACATCTTCTGTCGGTTCAATGACTCCATCAACAAGACCCTTCATTAAAGCAATTCTCCCCCGTGGTGAATGGACCTCATCTTGCTCGGTTTCAATATAGGTCGGGCAACTAGGTAAACAAAAGCCACAGCGCGTACAATTCATTAATTCATCGTAATCCATTTTCTCTTTAAATGCTTGCTGGATTCGCTTTTTTTCTTGTTCATTCATTAAGATGTACCTCCGTCTTCGGCGTTGTGAATATTTTTCCAGGATTCATAATTTTATTTGGATCAACCGCTTGTTTAATAGATCGCATCACGTCAATTCCCGCTTCACCGACTTTTAAATGTAAGTAAGGTAATTTCATTGCGCCAACACCATGCTCTCCTGTGATCGTTCCGCCGAGAGCGACTGCCGCTTCAAAAATTTCTGCAAAAGCTTTCTCTACACGGGCGATTTCCTCTTTATTTCGAGCATCTGTTAAACAGGTAGGGTGTAAATTACCATCACCAGCATGGCCAAATGTACAAATAGTAATCTCGTATTTTTCGGCAATATCATTAATGGCTTGGACCATATTAGCAATTTCGGAGCGTGGTACTGTTGCATCTTCTAAAATCGTTGTTGGCATTAAACGAGAAAGTGCTGACAAGGCAGATCGTCGTGCTGTCATCAGTGCCTCGGCTTCTGCTTTGGACCCGGCAATTTGTACATCAAACGCACCATTTTCCTCACATAATTGCGAGATCGTGTCGATGTCTCGCTCCACTACTTCAGGTGCCCCGTCCTGTTCAATTAATAACACTGCTTTTGCTTCGGTTGGTAAACCAATCTTTGCAAAGTCTTCTACTACTTTTACTGTCGGTTGGTCAAGAAACTCTAATGTGACAGGAATAATCCGATTAGCAATAATAGTAGACACTGTTTGTGCGGCGGCCTCTAAGTCATGGAAGAGAGCGAGCATTGTTTTCGTTGTTTCCGGTTGGGGAATTAATTTTAAAATGGCCTCTGTAATCACGCCAAGCGTACCTTCTGCACCGGTAAATAATTCGGTTAAATTATAACCTGCGACATCTTTCGCTAATTTTCCACCTGTTTGGATCATTTCTCCATTAGGTAAAACTACTTCCAAGCCAAGTACATAATCATTCGTTACACCGTACTTTAATCCCCGTAAGCCACCAGAGTTTTCACTGATATTCCCGCCAATTTGAGAAATATGCATGGAGCCAGGATCAGGTGGATAAAACAACCCAACCTCAGCCGCTGCATCAAACACATCTTTCGTAAAAACTCCAGGTTGTACTGTCATCGTTAAATTCTTTTCGTCTATTTCTAAAATTTGATTCATATGAGTAAACAATAGGACAATTCCGCCTTCCAAAGGTGTTGTACCAGCACATAAATTCGTACCCGATCCACGCGGAACAATCGGAATCTGATGCTCATTACATACTTTCACTACTTCTGCTACTTGTTCTTTATTTGTAGGGGAAAGTACTGCGTCAGGTAACGCCTGAAATTGAGCAGTCGAATCATAGGAATAGGCTAATAAAGACGATTGATCATCTCGGACATTATCATTGCCAACTATTTGGCGCAAACGTTGTAGAATAAATTGTTCTAACATACACATCCTCCTAGTAAAATATTATCTATTAATCATTATAAAGCAGTATAAATAGAAATTATATGTATCATTATCTGAATTTAAAATAAGATACGCTAAGTTTACTAGACCTTCATCTAGTATTGTGTAAATATAAAGAAAATAGGAGATTTTTAGGATGTAGAAAGGAGAGAATTCTGTTAAAATAGAAATATCATCATTAATAATTATAAAAAGTCGAGAAACTCTATCTTGTAGTAGCGTGGTAGTAAACTCGTATGATGAAATTGATTAAATGAAGAAGGGGTAGAATGGAACAAGGGTATGTCATGGGGTGGGGGACATTAATGCTTATTAATGCCGGACTAGCTCAAGGTAAAAACCGCAGTGGTCTCAACTGGTTTTTAGTGTCTTTGTTTTTAGGGCCACTTGCAACATTTATTCTTTTATTTATGGAAAAACTCCCACAATAATAAAATGGAGTTATTGTTTTGTCATTGATGGTAAATAAGGTAAACTTAAAAAAGAGATCATTTAGAAGAGGTGGAAATATGGGAAAAAGAATTGGGTACTTTTTATTAACAAATATACTTGTCATATTGACAATTTCAATCATCTTTACAATACTTCCAATCGGCAATTACATAGGAGCAAATGGAATTAATTATGGTGCATTACTTGTTGTTAGTGCGGTAATTGGTTTTACTGGTTCCTTTATTTCACTGGCGATATCGAGATGGACAGCGAAGCGGATGATGGGTGTTGAAGTGATTGACCCAAATAATCCACAAAATGAACATGAAGAAAGAGTAGTTGAAAAGGTATATCGTTTATCACGAGCGGCTGGTTTAACACATATGCCAGAAGTCGGAATTTATTATTCGCCAGAAGTAAATGCTTTTGCAACAGGGCCAACAAAAAAACGTTCATTGGTTGCAGTTTCTGCTGGTTTACTAAATGAAATGGATGATGATGCGGTTGAGGGTGTCATTGCTCATGAAGTTGCTCACGTTGCAAATGGTGATATGGTAACAATGACGTTATTACAAGGTGTCGTTAACACATTTGTTGTGTTCCTAGCGAGAATTGTTGCCTTTGCGGTATCACAATTTGTTCGTAGTGAAATCGCACCAATCGTACATTTCTTAGCGATTATTATTTTCCAAATTCTATTTTCTATTTTAGGAAGTTTAGTTGTGTTTGCGTATTCTCGCCATCGCGAGTTCCATGCTGATAAAGGTGGAGCTGATCTAGCAGGGAAAGACAAAATGCGTCATGCATTAGAAAGTTTACGTGCGTATGCAGATCGTGCCACAATCGATGGGCAAGATACAGCGGTCGCAACAATGAAAATTAATGGCAAGAAAAAATTCTCAAGCATTTTTTCAACACACCCAGATATTGAAGAGCGAATTGATCGATTAACGTAAAAACAACACAACAGTCCTGGATAAAAGGGTTGTTGTGTCTTTTTTAAAAGAGAGCGAGAGAAGACCCCATTTTATCTGTAAAAGGAGAGGTTTCGATGGATATTGAAAGGAAATCATCATGTACATATGCTAATAAACGAAACATTTTGATCGGTACAACGACTCTGTTGACAGTGCTTTTTGTAGCAGATATTATCTTTCAAGGAGAAGTTTATAAACGTCTACCCACAGCATATCAAAATAAACTTTCGGAATGTATTGGAAGGTAATATCAACATCTCGCTCCACCTCAAACAGAGGCGAAACAAATAAGCCGCATCAAAAAAACGATTGCAATCGTTCATTGATTGCGACGATGTTTTGGTGCGGGCGTTTTTATTTTCATTCATTTATCCTCCTGTAATGCTTCTTGTAAACCAGCCGCAACATTAATTCCTAGTCTCTGTATCAGATTTAAATGTTGACAGTCCACCTTAAACGCTGTATCGTTATATATAGATAATACTTACCTAGCTAAATAAATGGAGGAACACGATTGGATAAGTTGACAAATCAGGACGTATTTCATCGATTGCAACAGAAAAGTAGATATGTAACGAAATTAATAAATACTGGATTGAAAGATCACGGCTTATTTATGTCGCAGTGGTCTATTTTATTTTGTCTTGGAAAGTTTGGTCCAATGACACAGACGGAAATTTGGTCGTATTTAAATGTTGAAGCACCAACGACTACAAGGACATTAGAGAGATTAGAGAAAAGTGGTTGGATCATTCGCAATCAAGGGACAGATAAACGAGAGCGAATTATTGAACTGTCAGATGATGCAAAAGCAACATTCAGTACGATTATTGAAAGTGTAGAAATAATAGAAAATGAACTGTTACGTGAGTTTACGGAAGAAGAGAAAGCACAGTTATATCAATTATTAGGAAAAATAGGACCTTTAGGAGAGTAGAACAAACATGCAACAAGTAACAACATCAAATAAAATATGGACGAAAAATTTTATTAGTTTATCTTTAACGCAATTTATATTATTTACGGTGTTTTATTCATTATTAACAACTTTACCAATGTATGTCATCAATATCCTAGGGGAATCACAGGCAAATGCTGGTTTAGTCGTGACCTTTATGCTTGCAGCAGCTATTTTAGTTCGGCCGTTTTCGGCAAAAGTGTTAGATATACTCGGTAGGAAAAGATCCCTTATCATTAGTGTCGGTGTGTTTACGTTAACAACGTTTTTCTATTTATGGATTGAATCTTTTATACCACTACTTGCATTGCGATTCATTCATGGGATATCATTTAGTATTTTGACAACAGCAACGGGGGCAATAGCTGCCGATATTGTTCCAGAGTCAAGGCGTGGTGAGGGTCTCGGGTATTTTGCTATGTCCATGAACTTGGCAGTCGTCGCAGGTCCGTTCATTGGTTTAAGTCTATTACAATTTATCTCCTTTGAGATGCTTTTCCTAGTCCTTAGTTTATTGATGGTACTTAGTTTTATCTTATCGTTATTTGTTATAATAAAAGAACAACCGTCAGAAGAACAGGGCGAACGAGCAGCCTTATCACTCAAAATCTCCGACTTAATCGAAACAAAAGCGATCCCAATCGCACTTGTTAGTGGGTTGGTCGGGATTGCGTACGCAAGTATTTTATCATTTGTTCCAGTGTATGCGGAAGAAATAGGATTAGCCGCAACTGCTAGTTATTTCTTTTTAGTGTTTGCAGTCGTTATGATCATCTTTCGTCCATTTCTTGGGAGAGCATTTGATCAAAAGGGTGCTAAAGTTGTCCTTGTACCAAGTTTGCTTATCTTTGCTGTAGGGTTGGCAGTGTTAGGATTTACAACGACTAGTGTCACATTGTTACTCGCAGCTGCGCTAATTGGTTTAGGTTATGGTACACTTCTACCAGGTTTTCAGACATTAGCCATTCAACGTACGACGAGTGACCGAAGCGGGCATGCTATATCTACGTTCTTTATATTTTATGATTTAGGTATTGCAGCAGGTGCAGTGATTTGGGGAATGGTCATTGCTGGATTCAGTTTTGAAATGATGTATTTATTTGGTGCTGTTCTTGTGCTTGGAACAGCGGGAATTTTGTATATGCTGTTAACGAAGCAAGAGAAAGTCAAAAGTAGGGAGTAGGCTCACCGCTTTTCGTTTAGCCATAGTATAGCAACTAAATAGAATGAGCTACAGGCAATGTTATAAGTAAGTTATTTTGAATGTATAAAAGTAATAATGAAGACCGCCTATGGACATATCATATGACCATAGGCGGTCTTCGACGTATTAATATTGCTGTTTGTTTGCCTAATGGGGGCTTTATCTAACTAGTCTGTTTGAAAAATTGCAAACAAAAATCTATGATTTAATACATAATACGCTACAATAATTATAAGTTTCCGATAGATAAATACTTTGTTTCTATATAGGCTTCGATGCCTTTTGTACCACCTTCTCTACCTGGTCCGCTTTTCTTCATTCCATCAAATGGAGCTTGGGCAGCCGATGAGCCGTCATCATGCCAACCAATAAAGTCATATTCTAATTGGTCGTGAATATAGATACCAGTTCTGTAATTATTCGTAAAGTAATAGGCTGCTAAATCACAAGGAGTATCATTTGCTATTTGAATAGCTTGGTTAAGATCAGTATAAGTCATAATTGGTGCTATAGGTCCTAATGTTTCTTCATGCATAATATCCATGGACAAATCTGCATCTTTAATGAGAGTAGTTGCTATGAAATATCCCTTTTCTTGGACGTCTATTTTATTTCAGCTGATTTCCGCACCTTTGTTTTTAGTATCTTCAATCTGTTGTTGGATTTTTTTCATAGCTAGATTAATTAATAATCGGATTAATATTGATTTCTTTTTTTGAATCTATTTCCTTTTGCCTCATTCTATTCCACATTTACAAGTTATCATTTATTTGGTATTGTTTTAAGTACCAAAATAAAAAATATAATGGTACCAAAAGAGGTGATTATTTGTTCGAAATTTTTATTGATAAGCATGATGAGCAAAAGTTTTTATATGAGCAAGTTTATGAGAAGTTAAAACAAGCTATTTTATCGAGGAAAATAACGGAACATAAAAGGCTCCCGGCAAAGCGTCAACTAGCTAATGAATTAAATATCAGTTTAAATACTGTCACGTATGCGTATGAGCAATTGATCGCCGAAGGGTATATTTATGCGGTAGAAAGAAGTGGGTATTATGTAGAGGAAATTCCAATCTTATTTCAAGAGGATAATATTGTTGATAAGCTGGATGAGAGTTTAAGAGAAATAAAAGAGGATAGGGAAACCTATTTATATTCTCTATCTCATATGTCATCAAATGCTGCTTTATTTCCTTTTTCTGAATGGAGAAAATGTGAACAATCTGCATTTCATCATCATGCGTGGGAACTATCAAGAATCACTCATCAGCAGGGGGTATATAGTGTAAGAAAGTCAATTGCCGAGATGATCAGATTAAGTAGGGAAGTAGTTTGTGAACCCGAACAAATTATATTGGGAGTTGGAACACAACCTTTAATTGAACAACTATTGCATTTACTAAGAGAAGATAAGCCGATTACTTTGGCAGTTGAAAATCCTGGTTATACTCGATTTTATAATCAATTAAATCATTTAGATATTAACATAAGACCAGTATCTCTAAATCAAAAGGGGCTCTCCATCCAAGAATTAGAAAGTGTGAAGGCGAATATTGCATTTGTTACCCCATCTCATCAATTCCCTACAGGGATTATAATGCCAGTATCACGGCGAATAGAACTTCTAAACTGGGCAATCAAAGAAAAAAATCGCTATATTATAGAAGATGATTACGATAGCGAATTTAAGTATGAGACAGATTATATTCCGTCGCTTCACAGTCTTGACGAAAATGAAAGCGTTATCTATATGGGGTCTTTTTCTAAATGTTTATTAACAAGTCTACGAATAAGTTATATGGTACTACCAAATGATTTGTTAAAGAAATATAAGGAAAGATACAATCATTTAATACCAGCAAATAACACGTTAACATTACTCACATTGATGTATTTTATTGAAACAGGTGCTTACACCCGTCATATTAAAAGAATGACAAATTATTATGCAAAGGTTAGAAGTAAATTAATCAATAATTTAAATGAAAAATTTGGAACGAAAATATCTATTGTGGACATACCAGCAGGATTACATTTCATAGCACACTTTAAAACAGAGAAATCATATGAAGAAATTGAAAGGTTAGCACGTGTAAAACGAATAGAAATATATACATTAAAAAGGTTTATGGTTTTTCCTTTAGCTGAGCCAAGGCATATGACAATCATTATAGGTTTTGCAATTTTAAATAATCATATCGAAGAAACAGTAGATAAGTTATACGAGGTGATTTATGAATAATCATTTGTAAAGAAAAACACTATAACTCTCAAGAAGAACTTACATAAGATTTAAGAAAATTAAAAGGATGAGGCAAAAATGAATCAATCATTCAAGCTGACTGTCAATGATGTCATGAAGAACGCTCACTTTGAACATGCAAAGGTAATTGCCGGTGAAAATGGTTTGGACAAAATTATTCGTTGGATTCACATTATTGAAGTAACAGAAATAAGTCATTTATTAAATGGAAATGAATTAATATTAACCACCGGGCTTGGTTGGCAAGAAAATAAAGAGTTAAGTTTGTCATTAATTAAACAGATGATTGAGAAACATGTATCCGGTCTATGTATTGAGTTAGGAACTTACATACAAGATATCCCTCAGTTAGTTATTGATTTAGCTAACTCACATGATTTTCCGGTTATCGTGTTTTCAAAAGAAGTAAGATTTATTGATATTACACAGGATTTGAATGGGTTATTTGTTGAATCTCATAATCAAATGATGGTGAAATTAGAGTCCATTTCAAATCAATTTAATCGTTTGCTTTTATTAAAGGACGGCTTTCAGAAGATACTCCGCCTATTGCATAAATCATTGAATGTTCAAGTTGCCTACATACCAAAAAGCGGTAAATATCGTTATTATCCAATGGTTAGTAGGTCGAGCGAGCAAGAAGTAATCAAAAAGATAGAGGAAGCGAAACCGCAGAGTGTCGTAAACACTGAGGTGAGAAATGCGTTAAAGCCAATTGAAGCAATGGGTGTTAAATTTGCAGATTTAGTTATTATTTCGAATGAACAAGATTTAGATGAATTAGATTACTTAGTGTTAGACAGAGCAGCGACAGCTTTATCACAAGATCAACTACGTCTCCTATATATAGAAGAAAAACAAAGGCATGAGAAGAATCAATGGGTACATGATTGGATAAAAGGAGCACATGAGCAATCGGATATTTTGGAGTATTTATTAGAACAAGACCCAAATTTAGAAATAAATGACTGTACAATCTGTATCTATGAACCTAATAGGATAGATTTTGAAAAAGACATTACTTATAGTTCCTTACTGTTTAGTTCTATTTTTAAACGACATGGATTTTTTCCACTCGTATCTTATGAAAGGAACTATCTAATATTTGTGCTTATAAATAATCGAAGTATTAATAGTTGGAAAGAAAGATTAAAGAAGGCAGTAGTATCAATTGAAAAAGAAGATGTGGATAGTAAAAGTGATGAAGGAAAAGTTAATATTGGAGTGGGGAAATTAAATCTTATTGATAAATTATATAAAAGTTACGAACAAGCGCAACAAACTATTTATGCAAATAAAAAAGGATTATCTACAGCTTTGTTCTATGAAGAATTGTATATTAATCGTTTGATCATTGAATTAAACAAACATAAAGTTCTTGATGAATATGTCTATGACTATTTAAAGCCATTATTGATAGAAGAGAACAAAGAAATGCTTGATACGTTAAAGGTGTTATTAGAAGTAAATGGATCAAGAAAAGAGGCGGCTGATAAATTGTTTATTGTTAGGCAAACATTGTATCATCGTATCGATAAGTTAAAGGAATTATTAGGTAATGATTTTATGGAAGGGGAGAAAAGGTTAGCGTTAGAGTTTGCAATCCACGCTAAAGAATTTTTAAACTAAATCATATTATATGAAACGGAATAGATCAATTAGTTTAGATGATATAAAACATATAGGAATATAGTTTTATAATAAAAAGTGTTTTTAACTATACATGATAGTTTTACACATTGTATAAAACTATCATTAAACACGATACAAAATGTCTAATGAAATAGAAATGTAGTGAATATATAATTGGATTAATGAATTGAAGGTGAGTGAATTCAAGCGCTTATATAAATCCTTTACAATTAAAGTTTTAAAATGTAATAGAAAGGACGAATTAAAATGGATGAGATTAACGTGTCATCATTTATAAAAAAATGGTTAGCATCTAAAAATATTGAAAAGTTATATATAAATGGTAGATGGGAAGAAACAAAAAGTAAAAAAAGAATAAAAGTAAAAAATCCGGCTACAAATGAAGTAATTGCAGAGGTTGGATCAGCATCTAAAGTAGATGTTGAAGCGGCTATATATGCAGCAAGAAATGCTTTCGACTCAGGAGAATGGAGTAAGAGCTCTGCATACGAAAGATCCAGTTTATTAAATAAAGTAGCAGATAAAATAGAAGCCCATTTAAATGAGTTTGTAGAAATTGAAACATTAAATAATGGCAAAACGTTAAAAGAATCAAAAGGGGATGTCGAAGGAGCAGTTGCAACATTTCGTTATTATGCAGCGATTATTATAGGAGCGACAGGTGAAACACTACAAGTAGGGGAACCATTTGTTTCAAAAGTCGTTCGTGAACCAATTGGAGTTTGTGGACAAATTATTCCGTGGAATTATCCATTGCTGATGGCAGCTTGGAAGTTAGCCCCAGCATTGGCGGCAGGGAATACTTGTATTTTAAAACCGTCTGAGGTAACACCATTAACCTCTATTCGTTTATTCGAAATTTTGGAAACGCTATCATTACCGCCAGGGGTAATTAACTTGGTTAATGGAACGGGAAACAATGCAGGACAGCCTTTAGTTGAGAGTAATGAAGTTGATAAAATTGCGTTTACGGGGGGTACGGAAACTGGAAAGAAGATTATGCAACATTCGGTTGGAAACCTTAAAAAGGTATCGTTAGAACTTGGAGGGAAATCAGCAAATGTTATTTTTGCGGATGCAGATTATGAAACGGCTTTAGACCATGCAACTTTTGCTATTTTTAATAATTCTGGAGAAGTATGTTCTGCCGGTTCAAGACTATTAGTGCAAAAAAGTATTTATGAACAATTTGTAAAAGATTTAATAGTAGCAACTAAAAAGATTAAGGTCGGGAATGGATTTAAACAAGGATCACAAATGGGACCTTTAGTGAATGAGCAGCAGTTAAAGAAAGTGAAGGCTTATATCGACATAGGAAAACAAGAAGCAACCTTAGCATGTGGGGGTAATCAACTTATAGGTGAAGGATATGAGAAAGGGAATTTTATTGAACCGACGATATTTATTGATGTCGATCCAAGAGCTCGGATCGCACAGGAAGAGATTTTTGGACCTGTTTTGACGGTCATCCCATTTGAAACGGAGGCGGAAGCGATTAAGATTGCCAACGATTCTCCTTATGGATTAGCAGCAGGAATATTTACTGATGATGGATCAAAAGCAGAGAGAGTTTCTACAGCACTTCGTGTAGGAGTCACTTGGATCAATACGTATGAACAGAATCTCATTGAAGGGCCATGGGGTGGCTATAAAGAAAGTGGAATTGGCCGTGAGTTAGGGACCTATGGTTTAGAAGAGTACATGGAAGTTAAACAAATGATTAACACTTTAAAAGTAGAGCCAACTAACTGGTTCACTCATGAAAATGAGTAGAAGTAGTAGTTACATATTTTTTTAATACTTACACAAGGAGGAATATAAATGAAAAAGGCAATTGTATTAGGGGCTACGGGAACGATTGGGCAAATTATTGTAAAAGATTTAGTAGAAAGTGGAGTAGAAGTTATTGCGGCAGATTTGGATGAAGAAAAACTACAAGAGTTGAAAGCACGTAATAACAATAAAATTGAAACAAATCTTTTAAACATTAAAGATAAAGAAAAAACAGTAGAAATTTTACGACGGGGAAAAGTATGTGTCAATGCGACGAACTATGTTTTTAATATAGACGTTATGAAAGCGGCTGCGGAAGCTGGTGTAAGCGTACTAGATTTGGGAGGGCTATTTACTCGTACAAAAGAACAGTTAAAACTAGACCAAGAAATGAAAGATGCAAATGTTTTATCCATTACTGGAATGGGATCAGACCCAGGAACTTCAAACGTATTTAGTAGATTTGGTGTAGAACAACTCGATGAAGCTGAGGAAATACACATTCGTTATGGCTCAACGTCATCTGGTGTAACATTTGGTTTTGCTATTGATACGTATATTGGTGAAATTGAACAAAATGCCTATGCTGTAAAAGGAGGGAAATTAGTTGAGGTTCCTCCATTAGGTGATGAAGAATACACACAATTCCATGAAGAAATTGGTCTTGAAAAAACATATGCTATTATTCATTCGGAACTCGCGACTTTACCGACAAGTTTTCCAAATGTACAGGAAATTACGTATAAGGACACATGGGATCCTTCAACAAGAGAGAAGTTAGAAACACTAATTTCAGTAGGGTTATTAGATAATGAACCGATTGAAATTAGAGGAGAAAAAACAATACCTAGACGTCAAACGGTGGCAGCGATGCAAACTATTTTAGCGGAAAAAGAAACACCTATATGGGGAACAGACTCCTTATTAGTTGAAGTGAAAGGAAAAAAGAATGGCAATGATGCATCAATAAAATTAGAGTTATTAGTAAAGCAACAGTCGGAATGGGGTGCAAGTCCAACTCAATATGCGACAGCTATCCCAGCTTCCATCGCAGCACAAATGATTTTAAATGATGAAATTAATGTGGTTGGAGTGAAGCCGCCAGAGCAATGTATTGATCCTGATAAATTTATTGAGTATTTAAAAAGTAAAAATGTAAGACTTCATATCACGCATATCGAAACGGAAATAAGTAAATAATTTATGATTTCATTTTTGATAAATGTAAGAATTAAATACATGTAATAGTCAATTAGATTTGAAAGGGGTGTTGTGATTAAATTACCTTTTTTACATGGTTAGTAAAGGTTACTAGTACACAAACACACTATTATAATTTAATAATAAAAGGAGAGAATTTTAATGAGTACAACTTTATTAAAAAATTACATTAATGGGAAATGGCAAGAAGGCAAAGGTGGTAATGTACAAATTGTTAAATCACCAGTAACAGGTCAGGAAATTTATCAGGCACCAGATGCAACTAGTGAGGAGATTGACGCTGCAGTTGCTGCAGCTAAGGAGGCTCAAGGACCATGGGCTGCCAAAACTGCTTGGGAACGTGCAGATATTTGCCATCAAATAGCAGATGCAATTGATCGAAATAAAGAGAAGATTGCTAGAGTATTAACTGAGGAGCAAGGTAAACCATATACAGAAGAATCTATACCTGGTTTAGAAGAGACAGCGGAAAATTTTAGAATTGCAGCTGAAGATGCGAAAAGACAAGAAACAGCAATTATTCCATCAATGGATACAGAAAAACGAATTTTAACGTTTCGCGAAGCACACGGAGTTTACACATGTATTATTCCTTGGAACTTCCCAACGTTAATGCTTTCCGAATTTATGGGGCCTGCTATTGCGTCTGGTAATACTGTAGTTTTTAAACCATCTGAGTGGACGCCAGGAACTTTAGCCGCCCTTACGGAAGTATTTGAAGAAACGGATTTGCCTAAAGGAGTATATAATCTTGTATATGGTGGCGGTGATGTAGGACAGCAATTAGTAGAACATCCAGGTGTAGATGCGATTGGTTTTATTGGATCACATGGAACTGCTGACAAAATTGTACGCAGTGCAGGATTGAAGCCATCCATTCTCGAAGCAAGTGGAAATGGTCCAACAATCGTATGTGAAGATGCTGATTTAGATAAAGCAGCAGAAGGAGTTGTATCAGGTGGTTTTTATTGTGCAGGACAAGTTTGTTGTTCAACAGAAAGAGTTCTTGTGCATGAAAAGGTGCATGATGAATTTGTAGAGCGTGTGTTAACAGAAGCGAAAAAGTGGAATCTCGGTGATCCAAACGATCCAGCAACAAAGGTAGGCCCAATGAATAATGAGCCTACTGCAGCTAAAATGGATGCACATGTAAAAGATGCGGTTGAAAAAGGAGCGAAAGTACTACTAGGAGGTAAGCGAGCATCTGGACAGCCGACAGATCTTTATTATGAACCAACAGTTCTAGATAATGTTGGACTTGATACAATGATTAACCAACATGAAACATTCGGACCGATTGTGCCAATTATTACGGTGAAAGACGACAAAGAAGCAATTGAAGTTGCTAACGATTCTTATTTAGGATTACAAGCTGCAGTATATACAAAGGATTCATCCCGAGCATTTAAATATATGAATGCAATTAATACTGGAAATGTGGTTATTAATGATAACTCTAACTATTGGGAGCCGCATGTACCATTTGGAGCAGCGACTGGAACAAGTACTGGTTGGGGACGTATTGGTGGGAGATATACAATGCTAGATATGACCCAGCTTCGTACAGTTGTATGGGATTTCTCAGAATAATTCATAAGCCATATATTTAATAATAGAATACCCCTGGTGGGTGCGGTTTCGAATGTGCAAAATTCGCACCCACCATAATTTAAATTAGTAAATTCAGAATATTCAGTTATATGTATAGGTATACAGATGAAATGACATAAATTGAATGAACGATTCAATAAAATGAGGGGATGTTTTTTATGAAAGAAACAACTATTAAAACACGTTGGATGATGCTCTTTATCGCCTATTTAGCCTTGATTTCATGCTTTATTCCATATGTTGGTTATTCTACCCAAGTTTCAGCTATTATGGAGGATATCGGGATTAATTATACTCAGGCTGGTTTACTTGCCTCAGTCACTGCATTAGTTGGAGGAATAATATTACCATTTGTAGGTGGAATTGTCGACAGATGGGGAGCAAAGAACATTATCATTTTAGGACTTATTATAGCTGCAATTAGTCAAGTTATTTTCGCTTATATGCCTGATTATTCTTCATTAGTATTTTCAAGAGCTTTAGCTGGATTAGGCGTTGGTTTACTTTTTGTTGGACCATATACGATGGCAGTTAAATGGTTTGAAGATGTAGGGAATAACGGAGTTGCTTTGGGGGTCATGTTCACTTCAGATGGAATTGGTACTGCTTTCTCATTATATTTATTTGCGTTAATATTAGCTGCAATGGGTTGGAGAGGCGGATCGGCATTTGGTGGAATATTTTTAGTAATTGTTTTGATTTTAACCATTTTCTTTTTAAAAGAGCCTCCTAGTTTTGAAAAGGATAAAGCGAAGGCGCAGCAAGATAGAATCAATTTTAGTGAATATGTAAAAGTATTAAAAAATAGAAATGTTATTGTAGCTATGGCATTTTTTGTAGGTGAGTGGGGCTTATATGCAGTGATGGCTTACTGGGTTCCTACATTGTTAATTGAAGACGCAGGTTGGTCAGAGAGTTTAGCAGGATTATTAACTTCTTTATATGTGTTAATTGGTGTAGTACCAGCTATTATCTTTGGGTTGATTTCAGATAAGATGGGTAAAAGAAAGATATTTATTGTAATTGCTGGTTTATGGATGACCATTAATGTTGCATTATTAACAATTGCGATTTACAACGGAGCATACGGATTGGCCGCATTCATTATGCCATTAATTGGAATAGGCGTATATTCAGGTATGCCTGTAGCACTTGCCCTAGCATCAGAATCAGTAGAAAGTAATCGTATTGGTGTCGTAAATGGAATTGTCCTAGGAGTTGGCTTCCTAATTGGTGGTTTTGCTTATCCATCAATCATGGGATATATTAAAGATGTAACAGGCGCCTATACAACAGGGTTTGTCGGTCTGATTGTGGCAACCTTTATTCTAACCTTTCTTCTAGCTTTTCTAGGAAAAGATGTAGAAAAAAATGCAGATGAATCAAGTGAAGAGATTGCTAAATAAGTACACATGAATAACAGAGGTTTATATACAATAAATGGACTTCGAGAAATTAAGTTATCTCGGAGTTTTATTATTATAAGAAGTATTTATAGCTGATATTCATCTAGTAGTTTTTAAAAGGAGGAATATTAGATATGGCTTACCTATTTTTATCTTTAGCTATTTTAACAGAAATCATCGGGACAACATTATTGAAAGCATCAGCTGGTTTTACAAAAATACCTTTATTTATTGCAGGTGTATTTTTCTTTGTGATGGCACTATTTTTTATGACATTATCCTTCAAGACAATTCCTTTGAGTATCGGTTACGCCATTTGGGCTGGTGTCGGCACAGCAGGGGCTGCAATAATTGGATTTTTTATCTGGAATGAAAAGTTAATATTTACGAGCTATTTTGGAATGGTATTAATCGTTTTAGGTGTTGTGTTATTGAATATACCAACAACAAAGTAAATCTTCTATAGACTAAAACTGCATATTATATGGAAGTGATGTAAGTGAGGGAGAAGGGGATGAGAATGGGAAAAAAATTATTAGTACATGAAAAAGTTATTGTTCGAAAATCTACCTTTAACGATATTGACAGATTAGTAGGATTATCAAAGATAGGTTTTCCGGGCATGGATCCTTTTGAGGCATCACATCTTGAAAGTCATTTGCAAATTTTCCCTGAAGGACAATATTGTATAGAATATGATAAAAGAGTTATAGGTTCTTGTTCAACTATGATATTAAACTTTAGTGATTATTCACAGGAAGATAATTTCAAAAAAATAACAGATGATGGTTATATCCGCAACCACAATCCGATTGGTATGAATTTATATGGTGTAGATGTTGTAATACACCCTAATTATCGAGACCTGAAGCTCGGCAGTAAATTATATGAGGTTAGGAGAAATTTATGCAAGAGTATGAATCTTAAGAGCATTATCTTTGGAGGAAGGATTCCACAATATTATCAATACTCAAATCAAATGGCGGTAGAGAAATATGTTTCTGAAGTTGAGAAAGAAAATATATATGATCCAACCTTAACGTTCCAATTAAATCAAGGTTTTATCTTGAAAGGAATTATCTCAAATTATTTGCCTGACGATGCTAAATCTTTAAAATATGCAGCATTATTAGAATGGGAGAATCCTCATTATTCATTTAACACTTACGACATTCTGTAAAAGGAATCATTTAATTAATTTTACATTTTGTCCAGTGTATTGAAAATATTGTATAGGTATACTTAGAGTAATATCCAACAAATTTTTAGGAGGCAAACAACATGGCAAAAACAGAACAAGGAGTTAAAAGCCTAAATAATTACATCAACGGTGAATGGGTTAGTTCGAATACAGAACAATTTCAAGATGTCATAAACCCAGCAACAGGAAGTGCTATAGCAAAAGTACCACTATCATCATTTAGTGATGTAGATGAGGCGGTTGAAGTTGCAAAGGAAGCATTTAAATCTTGGAGAAATACACCGGTACCGCAACGGGCAAGGGTTTTATTTAAATTTCAACAAATTTTATCTGAAAATCATGAAGAGTTAGCAAGATTAGTAACTCAAGAGAATGGAAAAAGTTATAAAGAAGCATATGGTGAAGTGTTAAGAGGGATTGAGTGTGTTGAATTCGCTGCCGGGACACCAAGTCTAATGATGGGAGAAAATTTATCATCCATTTCTACTAATATTGACTCACAAATGTTTCGTTATCCATTAGGTGTAGTAGCGGGGATCTCTCCATTTAACTTCCCTATGATGGTTCCTTTTTGGATGTTTCCTTTAGCAATTGCTTGTGGAAATACGTTCATTTTAAAGCCATCAGAACGAACGCCAATTCTAGCAAATACAGTCGCTGAAATGTTTACACAAGCAGGATTACCAGAAGGTGTGTTTAATATTGTTCATGGTGCGCATGATGTAGTAAATGGATTATTAACGCACGAAGATATTAAGGCGATATCATTTGTCGGGTCAGAGCCTGTTGCCAAATATGTTTATCAAACTGCTGCGGAAAATGGTAAGCGTGTTCAAGCACTAGCAGGGGCGAAGAATCATCATATCGTTATGCCGGATGCAGATAAAGGAACAGCAATTCAAAATATTATTAGTTCTGCATTTGGGAGTGCTGGTCAAAGATGTATGGCTTGTAGTGCTGTGATTGCAGTTGGAGACCAGGGTGATGAGTTCGTTGATCAGTTAACGGAAGAGATTCACAAAATTAAAATGGGAGACGGAATGGAAGATGATGTCTTATTGACTCCTGTTATTCGAGAAGAAAGTCGTGCTAATGCGCTTAAATATATTGAACTAGGTATTGACGAGGGAGCACAACTTATCCGAGATGGTAGAAATGATTTACAGAATTTTGATGAAGGGTATTTCTTAGGACCAACTGTTTTTGATCATGTAAAGCCAGATATGGCGATTGCAAAGGATGAAATTTTTGCACCTGTCTTAAGCGTATTACGGGCAGATAATTTAGGAGAAGCGCTTGAAATTGTGAATAATTCTAGATTTGGAAACTCTGCAACATTATTCTCCAATAACGCTAAAGATGTACGACAGTTCCGTGAAGATGCAGAGCCAGGTATGTTAGGCGTTAATATCGGGGTTCCTGCACCAATGGCATTTTTCCCTTTCTCTGGAACGAAGAATTCATTCTTTGGTGATTTACATGCTAACGGAAAAGACGGTGTTAATTTCTATACCCAGAAAAAAATAATCACATCAAGATTTTAATGAAGCTTTAAACATATTTAAATAGGAAGGGAGCGGTCTGATCTCCATGGTAAATCAAACAGAAGATCTCTTAGAAAAAGATGAAAAGTATGTGTGGCATGGTATGAGGAAGCATAATCCTAAAGGTACAATGGTCGTAACAGAAGCGGATGGTGCTTGGATTCAAGATGGCGATGGAAACCGCTATTTAGATGGAATGGCAGGTCTTTGGTCTGTAAATGTTGGGTATGGACGCAAGGAATTAGCAAAAGCATCTTATGATCAATTGAAAAAAATGGCCTTTTATCCTTTGACACAAAGTCATCAACCAGCAATTGAATTAAGCGCAAAGTTAAATGAATGGTTAGATGATGAGTATGTTATATTTTATTCGAATAGTGGGTCAGAAGCGAATGAGACCGCATTTAAAATAGCGCGGCAATATCATCGTCAAAATGGAAGTCATGATCGATATAAATTCATTTCACGGTATCGAGCATATCATGGAAATACGATGGGTACACTTGCAGCTACAGGGCAGGCGCAGAGGAAATATAAGTACGAACCGCTTGCTACAGGATTTCTCCATGTAGCTCCACCCGATTGTTACCGTAGTTTATTTAATTCTGAGAATGGCACTTGTTGTACGCAAAGTGCTAATGATATTGAAAGAGTGATCAACTGGGAGATGGAAGAAACGGTTGCCGGTGTTATTATGGAAGCTAACATAACTGGTGGTGGCGTATTGATTCCACATGATCACTACTTACAACAAGTGAGAGATATTTGCGATAGAACGGGAACATTACTCATTATCGATGAAGTTATTAATGGCTTTGGTCGTACTGGTAAACCGTTTGGTTTTATGCACTCAGGAATAAAACCAGATATTATTACAATGGCTAAAGGAATAACGAGTGCGTATCTTCCGTTATCAGCAACAGCTGTTCGAAAGGAAATCTTCGATAGTTTTACTGGAGATGACGAGTATGATTTCTTTCGTCATGTGAACACTTTTGGTGGCAGCCCAGCAGCATGTGCAGTGGCACTTAAAAACATAGAAATTATCGAGCGAGAAAACTTAATTGAAAAATCTAAGCTTTTAGGTGAAGCGTTTTATGATGATATAAAAGTGTTGTATGATCATCCGAATGTCGGTGATATTCGCCAACAAGGATTATTAATAGGAATAGAATTAGTAGAAGATAAAACTACTAAACAACCACTAGCTTCTGAGCAAGTTGATAAAGTAATTGGTTTATGTAAAAAGGCGGGACTAATTATCGGTAAGAACGGCTATACCGTAGAAGGTTTTAATAATATCCTAACACTTAGTCCACCTTTAAATATTACAGATCAAGATTTGGAATTCATCACCGCAACCTTGAAAGATGCTGTGAACCAAATTTAATCTCTCAGAATTGAATGGATAGAGTGCCCCTTAATAACAGGGGCTTTTTGTTGTGTATGAACCTATTTTTTATTCCTTCTTCTGCTGCAATGTTTCGTTCAAACTAGCAGTTACTTTTCGAAAATACAGATTAAAACCAATCCAAAATAATATATAGAAAAAAATGAATATAATGGTTGATACAAATATTGCAGCAACACTGACCGGCACCCACCCAAGCGTAAATGCAACAATAAAATAAACAGTTAACGATAACATAAAGTGAATCATTGTTTTCTTTAATGGACTCCATTCCTCTACTGTAAAAATAAAGGCAGCAATGGCAAAATAAATTCCTAAAAAGATACTTCCTCCCATTGAGAGCCAAATCGTCGCAACGGAAGATTCGATATCATTGATGACGAGAATTGTTAAAGCAATGAAAGTAATAAGGCCACCCCA
This sequence comes from Pseudogracilibacillus sp., assembly GCA_026169505.1. Taxonomy (GTDB): domain Bacteria; phylum Bacillota; class Bacilli; order Bacillales; family Amphibacillaceae; genus Pseudogracilibacillus. The sequence goes on along the minus strand of JAPFCO010000119.1, from coordinate 12,290 downwards.
TGCGATACCTGAGACTATTTGTTTCCAGACGTTAAGCATCATATTTGTATCCTCCCATCATTAACTGCTCTTTAATATTTGCTACATATTTTCTAGAAATATATTCTTTGTTGCCAGACATGAAATAGACGCATAGATTACCACTAAACGAGAGTTCAAATCGTTGAATATTGTTAATATTACCAAGCACGGATTTTGAGAAACGCATAAAATGATGTACATGCAATATTTGTTCTAATTCATATAACTTCTTTCGTACTTCCAAGCGTTGTTCTGGTAGGGCAGCATATACTTTACGGTTTTCAACGTACATAAAATCGATCTTCGCCGGTTGCAATAAAATCGTTTGATCCCCATCGATCCCAAAAATACGCTGGGGTTTTTCTGCTTGAATATGTTGGACAAGCGCTTGCAGTTCTTCTGTCCATTGGTCCGTTTTAATTGTAATTGAGGTGCCTGCATATTTTTCATCAATGTCAATCTTCACTTTCATACATTCAACCTCCAATACTCCATGCTTTAATTTTTTGCCCGTTGTAAAAAGGCCGGATATGAAACGAATGAAACGACAAGACCAAGAATACCATATCCCAATAAAACACCTAACGAACGAAATAGATCATTAAATGATAATGTACCTGTCATCGCTTGTTTGAATCCATCATGTGCCCAATATTGAGGAGTAACAGTACCGATTTTTTGTAGGAAAGCTGGCATCATGTCAAACGGAATCCACAGTCCGCCAATGAGAGCCCCTACAAGAGCAATGATTTGTGTGACGGCAATCCCCATATTGTTCGTCCGAATGATGACCGAAATAGCTAATCCAATACCAGTCGTACAAAGAGTGAGTGCGATTGCTAAAATGACTAAAAAGATCGGTTGTTCTATGGGAATAGTATAAACGACTTTTCCAAACGTTTGCAAGACGATAATTTGAATGAGCACAATTAGGGAAAATGTTAACCACTTACCTATCAGGTATTTCAAAGGAGGAAGTGGTGTGCTTGCTAAACGAGCAATCCATCCTGTATCACGATCATTGATAAAAGAAGTACCCATCGAAATTATAATGAAAAAGACAAACATCACGGTATAGCCGGGAACAATTGACGCGATTACTTCCGCTTTCATCTGCTCCTCTACAGTTGCTGTGAAAATGGAAATAAATAAGACGGTAAAGATGACCGGTAAAATAAATGTCCAAAAAACTAATCCTTTATCTTGCACGTTTTTTCGCATTTCTAACGTAAAAATAGATTTCATTTGTCAACCTCCTATCCTAATCTCTAAGTGCTTTTCCAGTTAAGGTGAAAAAGATGTCTTCTAAAGAACTTTGCGTAAATGCTACATGTTCTACTTCTAAATTATTTTCCTTTGCATCCTGACTAATCATTGCTATTATATCTAGACGTTCTGTTTGGTCTGCTTGAATAAGCCATCCTTGCTTATGGGCTGTCACATGTTGCAATTTCTCTAGTATCGAAGGTGATGCATCGTTCGCCCACTCAACATAAAGGGCGGGAGATGCGTGTGTTGCAATTAATTGTTCCATAGAGTCTGTTAATAAAACTTCCCCACCATCAATGAATGCAACATCATCACAAACTTTTTCTACTTCTTCGATATAATGACTAGAGTAGAGAACCGTACATTGCTTTCCTTTTAAGTGGTTGATCAGATGATAGATATGTTGCCTAGATTGTGGATCAATGCCAGCAGTTGGTTCATCCATGATCACAACAGAGGGTTCGTGTAGCAGTGCACAGCCAATATGCAGCCGGCGTTTCATCCCGCCGGAAAAAGTACTTACTTTATCTGTACGTCTGGCGTGCAGTCCAAGCTCATGCAGTACTTCATCTATCCGTTGTCGTAATACTTCTCTCTGCAATCCATAGAGTTCGCCAAAAAATGCTAAGTTTTGTTCTGCGGTAACCGTTTCTTCTAAACAAACTTCTTGTGGAACATAACCAATCTCCTTTTTCCATTGCTGTTCCTTGTCTTTGTGTAAAGAGACAGAGCCAGCATCACTTTGAATAATACCGACGATGATTTTCATTAAGGTTGATTTACCAGCACCATTCGGACCGATTAATCCAAAGCATTTTCCGGAATTTAGCGCAATAGATACATCGCGAAGGGCAATTGTTTTTTTATAGGATTTACTGATGTTTGTAATTGTGATCAATATAAAAACCTCCCTTTATCTTTATATGTAGCTTAAGATAAATAGGAGGTTTTGTATCATGGCGTTGTTTCTTCTATCTGTTTTGATGTGTAAGACGATAAAATCATTGTCTAAGTGTGGCATGATACATACTACAATAAGGTAAAACTAACGCTCGAAAAATAAAAAGCCAAGTGCCCCAAAATAAGGAGCACTTGGCTTTAAATAAGAATAAAGTCAGAGAAGCGACTTACATGATACCATTTTTAACTAAAACAGCTTTAATCATTGTATAACTATATGATTCTGGTAATGCTTCTTTTAACGGTTTTAATCGTTTTTCAGTGATTTGTTCATGCTGTTCTAAAACTTCTTTTTCTTGTTCGTCATTGAAGAAGATATTCCATGCGATTGGTAGACCATCTTCAAAAGCTTTAAATATATGACCTTCTACTGTACGATCATTTAACTCACGAATAGAAGCAATTTCTTGTAATGATTTTCCAGATTGAAACATTTTATACGTTTCAAGATGACTTGGCCCTTCTGCTTGTGACCGTGTGGCATACTTCCTTGGTGCAGCAGGAGAAGATGAGTTTATTTGTACGCGTGGCTTTACTTCCGGATGATCGGCGAGCCACTCTTGAATCATCGTTAAAAACAATTCCCCATATTGTTCGTATTTTCTAGTACCGATTCCTTTAATGCCTAACATCGCATCTTTAGTTGTTGGGAAATAACGACAAATATCTTTCAATGTTGCATCCGTAAATAGTACGTATGGCGGTACTTTCTTTTCGTCTGCCGTTTGTTTCCGTAATTGACGTAAAACAGAAAATAAAGCTTCATTATAATCAGCTTCTTCTGTTGTCGGAATCGTTGAAGTAAACATCCAAACTTGGCGTTTACCTTTTAATACATCGATAGATTGTTTGTTTAATTTTAAGGTAGGAAACTTTCCTTCCTCCGTCGCTAAAATCTGTTCCGCAACTAAAAACTGGATCCACTCTGTTAATTCCTTCTCCGTATAATTGGATAAAATGCCATAAGTGGATAGACTATTTAACTTAAAAGAGATTAGCTTTTTATCTTTTGATCCTCGTAATACTTTTGCCGTCATGCCAGCACCAAAACGTTCGCCCATTCTTTTGACACAAGATAAAATCTTTTGTGCTTCTTCTGTCATGTCGGTTTTCTCACTAGGTTGCAGGCAATTACTACAACGGCCACAGCCATCTAACTTTGCTTCATCTGCAAAATAATCCAAGATATAATTCGTTAAACAGCTATGTGTAAAGCAATAGTTCATGATCGCTTGTAATTTTCGATATTCGTTTTGTTCTGCGGCTTCATCTAAATCAGATTGTTCGATGAGAAACTTCTGTAACTGTGTATCTTGAGGTGCGAACAGCATGATACAATCACTCGGTTCACCGTCACGTCCTGCTCTTCCTGCTTCTTGATAATACGATTCGATATTCATTGGCATTGCATAATGAATGACATACCGAACATTCGATTTATCGATTCCCATTCCAAAAGCATTCGTCGCAATCATAATCGTTTCTTCATTATGAATAAAAGCGTTCTGTGCATGTTGTCGTTCTGTTTCAGATAAGCCTGCATGGTATTTTTCCACGGCATATCCTTGTCCCTGTAATTTGTCATATAACATATCCGTTTGCTTTCTTGTTGCTGTATAGATGATACCTGACTCTTGTTTACGTTGAATTAAAAACTCACGAATATAGGCGAGTTTGTCACGTCCTTTGATGACATGGAACGTTAAGTTTTCCCGTTCAAAGCCAGTTTTAACGACATGTTCTCGATTAATATCAAGTAACTGTTGAATATCTGCAATTACTTCCTCCGTCGCTGTCGCAGTTAAGGCAACAAGCACTGGTAAATTTGTTAATTGGTATAATGTCGGGACAACCGAACGATAACTTGGACGAAAATCATGTCCCCATTGGGAAATACAATGTGCTTCATCAAAAGCAATCATGGATAAGTTCATCTGATCGATTGTGCGAACAAAAAAGGGTGAATCAAATCGTTCTGGCGCTACATAAACAAATGTATAAGCACCTTCCGTCATTCGTTGTATGCGTTCATTTTGTTCTGCTGGTGATAGGGAACTATTAATATATGTTGCAGCAATCCCCAAGGCTTGCAACGCATCTACTTGGTCTTTCATTAATGAAATTAGTGGTGAAATAATAATTGCCGTTCTTTCCATCGCAAGCGCAGGAATCTGGAAACATAATGATTTTCCACTACCAGTTGGCATGACGGCTAATGTATTTTTTGTATGTAAAACGTGCTGGATCGTATCTTCTTGTCCAGGACGAAAAGATTCATAACCAAAATATTCTTGTAACAATTGTTTTGCTTTCATTTCCATAAAAAACACGCACTCCTTTGTCTATCTAGTTTATCATAAATTAACGCTTGCGTCGGCTTTTCTACTATCAAAATATTTTCCAATCTAGTAACCTTCTTACGATTTTTGTATGATAGAATATGAAGAAAGGTATATGTCGACTTCATGCGTGACGATTATGAATAATTTGAAGGAGAATGTAAAATGACAGCAAAAACATTACAACATTATATCAATGGTGAATGGGTCGATTCAACCTCTGACCAAACAGAAAAAGTGTACAATCCGGCAACAGGAGAAGTGATTGCCTATGTACCAATTGGTTCAGTAGAAGATGTCGATCGAGCTGTGACTGTTGCTGAAGCGGCATTTGAAGATTGGAAAGAAGTACCTGTGCCAAAACGTGCACGCATCTTGTTTAAGTTTCAACAATTACTCGTGGATCATTGGGATGAACTAGCACGATTGATTACAATTGAAAATGGTAAAAATTTTGCCGAAGCACATGGTGAAGTATTACGTGGGATTGAATGTGTTGAGTTTGCTACAGGTGCTCCGACATTGATGATGGGGGAATCATTACCTTCCATTGCAACTGAAATGGAATCAGGGCTTTATCGTTATCCAATCGGTGTTGTCGGAGGAATTACACCATTTAATTTCCCGATGATGGTGCCATCATGGATGTTTCCACTAGCAATTGCGACTGGTAATACATTTGTTTTAAAACCATCTGAACGAACACCATTATTAGCAAATCGTCTAGCAGAATTATTAGAAGAAGCAGGTGTACCTGCGGGAGTATTCAATATTGTGCATGGTGCACACGATGTCGTAAATAGTTTGCTAGATCATGAACAGGTAGCGGCGATTTCTTTTGTAGGTTCTCAGCCTGTTGCCGAGCATGTGTACAAGCGGGGAACGAGTAATTTAAAACGAGTTCAAGCATTAGCAGGTGCAAAAAATCATTCCATCGTACTAAATGATGCGGACTTAGATAATGCGACAACTCAAATTTTAAACGCAGCTTTTGGATCTGCTGGCGAACGTTGTATGGCTTGTTCCGTTGTAGCGGTAGAAGATGCGATTGCAGATGAGTTTATCGAACAATTAGTAGAGAAAGCGAATAATATTAAAATAGGTAATGGTTTAGATGAAGGAGTATTCCTCGGTCCAGTGATCCGAGAATCACATAAAGAAAAAACATTACAATATATAGCAACAGGTGAACAAGAAGGGGCAACTTTGATTCGCGATGGTCGAAAAGATAAAGATGTACAAGCAAAAGGATATTTTGTTGGACCAACGATTTTTGATCATGTGACAAGTGAGATGAAGATATGGCAAGATGAAATTTTCGCTCCGGTTTTATCGATTAGTCGTGTGAAAAACTTAGATGAAGGTATTAAGTTATCCAATCAATCAAGCTTTGCAAATGGAGCTTGTATCTTTACGAAAGATGGTGGCAGTGTCCGTCGCTTCCGTGAGAAAATTGATGCAGGTATGCTCGGCTTAAACATTGGAGTTCCAGCCCCAATGGCATTCTTCCCATTCTCCGGTTGGAAAGATTCCTTTTATGGAGATTTACATGCCAATGGAAAAGATGGCGTTGCTTTTTATACACGTCAAAAAATGCTCACAGGTCGTTGGGTATAATAGGTTATTCTACAAAAGATCATTCACATATTGACGTGGATGATCTTTTTGTGTTTATGGGCGATTGTTGAGAGGCACATGAGTAAAAATCAATCTATCATAAGTAAATGGAAAGGCCCATGAGCAAAAACGCCGGACTCTATGAGCAATCAGAAAGGTGTACGAGCGAATAAAGGATTTTATGAGCGATTAAAAAGGAACGGAACCAATGAAATGCACTCGTTTAACCACCAATATTCATAAAAAGGTGCATATATGAAAAAAGATGAATAAACATACATTACATCTTGTGATGTAATTTTCATCAATGAAAATAGATATACTAAGCATTGTCATGGTGTTTATCGATGTTTCATTTGAATAAATTGTGTTTTTTTAAATTAATAAGCATTTTACGGTTGTATTAAAATACATATAAGTGTATAATAAATATATTCATTTGGAACGTAGGAGAGATTAAATTGACGAGAAAAAATATTATTATTATTGGTGCTGCTGGAAGAGATTTTCATAATTTTAATACGCATTATCGTGGGAAAGAAGAGTACAACGTTGTTGCCTTTACTGCAGCACAAATTCCTGATATCGATGGACGAAAATATCCTGCTGAATTAGCCGGTGAATTATATCCGGAAGGTATTCCAATTTATGCAGAAGAAGAATTAGCAACTTTAATAGAAGAATTAGACGTAGACGAATGTGTCTTTTCATATAGCGATTTACATTATGAGCAAGTGATGGGGATTAGTGCGATCGTTAATGCGGCCGGCGCTAGTTTTACATTGCTTGGGCCAAAACATACGATGATAAAAAGTACAAAGCCAGTCATCTCGGTATGTGCAATCAGAACGGGAACAGGTAAAAGTCAGACATCCAGAAAAATCATTGAGACATTATTAGAGCATGATTTAAAAGTTGTCGCAGTACGTCATCCAATGCCATATGGTGATTTAGCAGCTCAAAAGGTACAACGTTTTGCGACAGTAGAAGACTTGAAAAAGCATGAATGTACGATTGAAGAAATGGAAGAGTACGAACCACATGTAGAGCGTGGGAATATCATCTATGCTGGAGTAGATTATGAAGCAATTTTGCGTGAAGCGGAAGTAGATCCAGACGGCTGTGATGTAATTCTTTGGGATGGCGGAAATAATGACTTATCGTTTTATGAGCCGGATCTAGCGATTACAGTACTTGACCCACATCGTCCTGGTCATGAATTACAATATTATCCAGGCGAAGTGTGTTTGCGAACGACAGATGTGTCGATTATTAATAAAATTGATAGCGCAGATCAAGCATCAATTGATATCGTAGAAAATAATATTAAACAAGCAAAACCAGATAGTACGATTATTAAAGCAGAATCAACAATTACGGTAGATAACCCGGAACTTGTGAAGGGCAAACGAGTACTCGTTGTCGAAGATGGACCAACTTTAACGCATGGTGAAATGAAAATTGGTGCTGGAATCGTTGCTGCTGAACGTTTAGGGGCAAAGGAAGTTGTTGACCCAACTCCTTATACAGTTGGTTCGTTAACAGAAACATTTGAGAAGTATCCACATATTGATACGGTTTTACCTGCGATGGGTTACGGGGAACAGCAACTGAAAGATTTAGAAGAAACGATTAATAATGCAGATTGTGATGCAGTCATCATCGGAACTCCGATGGATTTAACGAGAATCATTTCCATTAATAAACCGACAACAAGAGTGCATTATGAATTGGATGAAGTTGGCGATACGAATTTAGAAGGTGTATTAGACCAATTCATTAAGGATTTTGAATTAAATAAAACAAAAGCGAAATAAAGATTAATAAAAACCCTCGGTATCTATAATGATATCGAGGTTTTTTTCATTGAATAAATCAGTGTTAAAGTTAGCGATTATCGGTCTTATTCTTCTGAAGAAAAGGACTATAAAATCTGAGGTAATGATACATCGAATAAATGAACACAAATGTAATCAACACAGAAGCGAATAACTTCCGATAAAAAATGACATCAAAAAAATCCACGCTAGTCATTTCTGTCACAAAAAGGTCATATGGATGGTGTTGGCTGTACGAGATGGGTAGCAGATCACCAACTTGATAGCGCTGAAATGTATCGTATGTAACTTCTTTCATTGCATGAATTACTTCGCCGGTTTCCGTTTCAAATTGAACAGTAAATTCATAATAAGAATCGGAACGCCAATGATGCGAATAATTATAATGTGAATCAATAATGACCGCATGCTTATCAGTTTGTTTAAAAGGAACCAATTTAAAGAAGAGATTTTTCATAAAACGAAAAGCGATATAAAAGAAAACACCCATCGTAACGTAAAATACTTTCCACCCGAATTTTCCATTAGAACGGCGGCCAAGAAAAGTCTTTTCTTCCAGAAAACGATCGATTGCAGGAATTTCAGTGATGAGCATAAAAGCACCTAAAAGTGTAAGGGAACCGAATAAGAAAATAACACCAATTAAAATGATTCCATCAAAGATATAATCACGAATGGTTGTAAAGTTTCGTTCATGTTTAGCATATCCACTAATTGTGTCGCCAACCTCTAGATGATTTAGTTGGCGTTTAGATACTCGATTTGTATTGTCAGATACTTCTCCATTTGGTAACTTCACCCGAACATGGTGACTAGGTGGACCAAATAATCCTTTGTCACCTATTTTTTCTATTATGATTACCTCTGTCTTTTTTACATTCGTCATATCATTTTCACTCATAAATTCATTGATAAATATAAATGTAATTGCACCGAAAAAAAGTGTGAAGATGATCATCCATATTATTTCTTTTACTTTCTCAAACATATGTCCTCCATAAATTAACTGTTAAATTTTTTTTAGTCTGAAGTGATTATACATTAGTGGAAAGGGATTGGAAAGGAATTAAAAGGAAGGTGCATTGTCTTTCTGTAGAGCATATGATTAAATGATAGATAAGTTAGCAAAGTATTGATGTTAAAAATAGCAGATATGGTGAAAGGAAAGTATTTAGGAGCACATATGGTAACTTAATTTGCCCCAAAAAGAGTCATGATACCATTCGTTCATCTAGAATGACAATGCGATATAGAGTTGAATTTATTATAATGGTGGTGAAAAAAATGACAGTGAATCAATATAAATCATTAAAGCTGTTTGAAGACTATTCTATGGGAGAGAACCTGGAGTGGTTGCAATCTATCTTGTTATCGATTCATGATGGTGTATTGGTAATAGATGCAAACGAAATAGTGCGAATCATAAATCCTGAATATACAAGAATTACGGGAGTGAAGCCGGATGAAATCATCGGTAAGCCGTTAAAAGAAGTACGACCTAAAGCGCAGCTAGTAGATCTTTTACAAGATGGCAAAGCGCGTGTAGGTATTTATCGAAAAGAAGGTAAGATGGAATATGTTGTCGATATGGCGCCAATTATGATTCAAGGTAAATTGATTGGTGCCGTTTCGATATGCAAAGGATTGACAGAAGTACACCGGCTAGTGCAACAGTTGAAAGCAGATCGAGATCATTTGCAACAACAAATTGGTTCCATCCATCAAGCAAGATATACGTTTGATCAAATTATTGGTGCAAATGGAGGGTTAACAGATGTGGTACGAATTAGTAAGAGGGGGGCTAGTTCGGATTTACCGATATTAGTCACCGGAGAAAGTGGAACAGGTAAGGAGCTCTTTGCACAATCGATTCATAATGAAAGTGACCGAATGAACGGACCATTTATTCCAGTAAATTGCGCTACGATTCCAGAGGCTTTAATCGAAAGTGAGTTATTTGGTTATGAAGAAGGTAGCTTCACAAACTCGAAACCAGGAGGTAAAATTGGTTTGTTTGAGATGGCAAACAAAGGTACTATATTTCTCGATGAAATTGGGGAGTTATCATTAGAGCTGCAAGCGAAATTTCTACGTGTTCTAGAAGAAAAAAGGATTAGGAAAATAGGGGGCACTAGTGAAAAGGATATTGATGTTCGAGTGATTGCCGCAACAAACCGTGATTTAAGACAACTCATTCACAAAGATATGTTCCGAGAGGATTTATTTTATCGTTTACATGTATTGGAGATCTCTATCCCGCCACTTCGAGAAAGAAAAGAAGATATTCCGGATATTATTGAGTTTGTTTTAACAAAACATTCAGACGAACAAAATGAAAAGCATTATATAATGAATGAGAAGACCCTTCATGTACTTCAAGCATTTAATTGGCCAGGGAATGTAAGAGAACTTATCAATACAATAAAATATGCTGTATGTATGACAGAGACAAGTGAAATAACAATGAAAGATTTACCTGAAAACTTGCTAGAAAATGGTTTGCCGCAAGATAAAAGTATAAAGTCTACTTTAAAAGAAGCGGTTGAGAAGGCAGAGTATGATCAATTGAAAGTAGTGCTACGGGAATATGGCAACAGTTTAGAAGAAAAGAAAAAAATTGCTAGTAGATTAGGTATTTCAGTCGCTACTTTATATAATAAATTAGGGAAATATCGGTTAGATTTCTAATATTCTATAACTTTATTCTAGCTTTTTAGAATTAAAAGATAAAAAAAGCCTATTATACAGGCTTTTTTTGTTGGCACGGAAATTGCATTATTATAGAGTATGGAAGAAAAAATAAAGGGGGAAGAAAATGTTAGCGCTTTATGGTTTTTTGATTATCGTCATTTTATTGTACCTAGTATTAACGAAAAAGACGTCTATTCACTTTTCACTAGTCATAGTTCCTATTGTGTTTGCCATTATTGCGGGTTTTAGCTTTGATGAGCTTGGTGAATTTATGGGTGCCGGTTTAACGGATATAGCCCATACAGGAATTATGTTAACATTTGCCACGTTGTTCTTTGGAATTATGTTTGATACAGGAATGTTCGATCCTTTAATTAAAGGAGTCATTCGTTTCTCGGGAGGAAATCCAGTAAAAATAACAATCGGTACGGCAATCATTGCAATGGCGGCTCACTTAGATGGTTCAGGAGCAAGCACTTTTTTAATTACTGTTTCGGCCATGTTGCCTATTTATCGTGCACTTAAAATGAGTCCGTTAACGTTAGCAGTAGTTGCTGGGTTAGCCGCAGGTACCATGAATATGGTTCCTTGGGGAGGACCAACTATTCGTGCAGCAACAGCATTAGGTGTCGATGTGATTGATTTATATGCCCCGATGATTCCAGTTCAAATTGTTGGGTTAATTTGTGTGTTACTTGCTAGTTTTTGGTTAGGATATCAGGAGAAAAAGAAATTAGGCATTATTACGGAACTTCCTCAAAGTGTGCTGGAACGTGATGAAAATTCAGAGGAAGAAAGTATCAAGCGTCCGAAAATGATTATTCCAAACTTAATTTTAACTGTACTTATCATCGTTGCTTTAGTAACAGGCTTGTTCCCATTAGCGATTCCATTTGTGATGGGGGTACCTTTAGCGTTAGTTTTAAACTATCGGGATGTAAAAATGCAACAAGAACGAATTGAAGCACATGCTAAAGCGACTATCTATACAGCTTCGATCATTTTTTCTGCGGGGATATTTACGGGTGTGCTCACAGAGTCAGGGATGATCCAAGCGATGGCTGATACAATGTCTGGAGCGGTTCCAACTACTGGTGGTCAATCATTACCTATTATATTAGCATTCTTAGGTATGCCACTAAGTTTAGTTTTTGATCCAGATTCGTTTTATTTTGGAGTATTACCTGTATTGAGTGCGACGGCTAGTGAGTTTGGGATTGACCCAATCACCATGGGAAGAGCTGCTATTATCGGGCAGATGACAGTAGGATTTCCAGTAAGTCCATTAACAGGTTCGACCTTTCTATTAATCGGTTTGGCGGGAGTAGATCTAGGGGATTTACAGAAAAAAGCCATCCCTCTTGCATTCGGAATATCATCTGTCATGGCGATTGTTGCATTAATTCTAGGATTATTAAGCTAATAGTAATAGAGAGAGAAAGAGGCGAAAATGATGTTGAAAATAGGAGTAGGTGCTGGCTTTTCAGGTGATCGATTAGAGCCAGCTGAATATTTATTGAAAAATGTAGATTTAGATTATATTGTTTTTGAATGT
>JAPFCO010000480.1 GCA_026169505.1 Pseudogracilibacillus sp. | reverse complement strand
GACTAGGTTCAACCATCGAAATCTTAATTGTAAAACCAGAAAACTGAAAGGCTTCTTCGTTTTTATTGATAGAATTGAAATTCTTTTCAGGTCCATTTTCAATCCATATCAAATTCTTTATATCAGAATGAACCGAGAAATACCCTTTTGGATCACCAAGCTGATTCGATTTAGATGGAACCATTTCATGTCCACTTAATTGTTCCGCATTCCTCTTTTTCCTTTTCCTAAAAAAATCAAAAATTCTCATCTGCAAAACCACCTTTCTATAATAAAATGTATTTAAATATAAAGAGTCAATTTACCTTTGAAGTTCTTTAGGGTGTGCAACATGCTTTATTCTAAGTAGTTAATTAGATTGGTTGTCGATCTTTATTTAAGTATAGTATTTAATTTTTAAAATAAGATTTGAAAGGAATACTACCAATATTCAATTCTCTCCTTCTCTTTTAGTTAGAAGAGCATAAGGAGAATGTGTCCCCACTTGTAGTGTGGAAGCAGGCAAAGCCTGATTTTTCGATGGGGTCATAATTTTATAGTTTGTCACGACACAGTGACGAGTAAATATTTATTTGTCACAATGCAGTGACTGCGCTTGAAAATCTGATATCATCTAAACACTAGGCTTTGCCTAGTCTATCACGCTAAGTGATAGCAGTTTCCCCTTATGCTCTTTCTTCTTCTCTTTTTCTTTTCATTGCATACTTTGTAACCTCCAAGATTTTACTGCTTTATCAATTACCGATTCTTTACCTGTTCTCATCCATTCATCCCAAAAATCAATAGTCCCGCTATCAGGTTTATTTCTTGGTTCAGATATTTTAATACGACTCGGTAACAAACATGCGTCCCCGACAACTAAGGCCTCTCCTTTATCTAATATAGGAAGTATCTCAGTTATTCCTCCAAAATTATCCGGTAGTAATCTTTTGATTACATTTTGGTCTTCCAAATTAGATAACCGCATCGCAATAAAATTATTACATTGACTCAATACAGTCCTATTTACTTCCGATGGTCTCTGACTAATAATAACAAGTCCCACTCCATACTTTCTCCCCTCTTTGGCAATTCTTTCAAAACTCTTCTGCGCTGCTTCAAAATTACCAATTGAGTTTGGGTTATCAGGAATATATAAATGAGCCTCGTCACAAAGTAATGAGATTGGATGACGGTTCTCTTTTTCCATCCATTGTTGAAGCGAAAAAACTAGGTTAGCCACTCTACTAATTACTAATGGAAGTATATCAGAAGGAACTTCTGAAAAGTCTATTATCTTAACCCCGCCCTTTTGATCACTAAGATGCTCTTTTCCAGCTAAAAGAACTTCAGATAATTGGTTCATCCATTCCCACCCTAAGACAGCGTCAGGTGGATTCATCATAAAAGCTAGTCTTTTATCATTCATTTTATTTTCTAATCGAGCAACAAAACGACTTAACTTCCCATAAAACTCCCCTTGTTTAGTAGTGTTCTCTCTTGCACCAGGCACCATTTCTACGTCCAACCTTTTAAGCATATCTAATACATACGATAAAGAATAAGGTATAGGACTATCAACAGTATAATTATTAATAATATCTGTTTCACCAATTTCATTTAAATAATTCCTCTTTGCATCATTAACAGTTCTAGAAATTAACATTGATTGATTTGGAGCATTTTTATCGCTACGATCTACCAACATATCTACCATATCTTCGTAACCTAACAACCAATAAGGGAAATATAATACACCTTCTTCAAAACCTTTTTCATCATCAACTTCACCAGGGCCAGCAATTTTAAAGTGCTTTATTCCATCGTCCTGTAGAGTATGATACTCGCCGTGCAAATCAAATAATATTGCATTACAATTATCTAAATTAGCAACTTGCTCTAAAAGTTTAGCTGTAGTCCATGATTTACCCGAACCAGTACTCCCTACAATAACAGCATGTCTTTGGAAAAACTTATTCGCATCTAGGTATGCAGTTGCTTCATCATCTAAAGCATAGCTACCCAAGCTAAGTGCATCTATTTCTTCTCCTGTTTGAAATGAAATAGCGTTCATGAATCCCGTTAATTTGGGACCATCTATTGAAAAACAATCTGCATCTATCTCAGGAACAGTTTCTAACGTTCGCCTAAACACATTTAGGTTGTCTATGTATTTATCGTAGAATGTCCCAATTAAAGTTATCCTAACTGTATTATCAGAATTTATCGCCTGTTGTTCTTCAATCTCTTCTTCAGTCATATCTAGTAAAGTTTTACGAATAATTTTATGAACCATCCCTACTAGGTGCTGACCAGCTCTACTACTTCTTAAAGCTACTAGGCGATTTACTTGCATACTGCGTAATTTATCTATATTTTCAATCTGAATCACAACACTAGTAGTGTCTACTGAAATTACCTTCCCTAAAGACTCTTCTTCTATATAATCAAATATTTTCATCTTATCACCCCTATATAAATGTTTGTAAAAAACCATCTAATCCCCAAATCGATTCTTTAACTTTTAAGTCTTCTTTATTAGGAAATACTATATTTGAACCATGTCCGTTCTCTTCGATACCAAGTATTTTTGAGTCTTTATTAGTTTTAATAAACTCTATTGTTTTACTAGTTAACTTTTTTGAGATTATAATAATTGGAGTTTGGGAACTTCTCATTTTTTGCATCAACTTTGGCTGAATATGATCATCATTAAATCCAAACCCTACAATTAACATTGCCTTAGCTTCTAAAAAAACTGTATCTACTCTTGAGATTATTGTCCTAAAAGGATCGTCATGAG
>JAPFCO010000372.1 GCA_026169505.1 Pseudogracilibacillus sp. | reverse complement strand
TTCTCTTTCAAAGGATTTGCCGGTGCAGATGAGAAATACCGTCTACCTGTTGAAATAATTAACGAATATGGTTGGCATAATCTATTTTCCCAACAACTTTTTATCACACCTACTGAAGATGAATTTGCTAAACATGAACCTGAATTTACCGTATTATCAGCACCAACATGCTTCGCAGACCCAGATAAAGATGGGACTACTTCAGAAACATTTATTGTCATATCTTTCAAAAAGCGTGTCGTATTAATTGGTGGTACTGAATATGCTGGTGAAATCAAAAAATCTATTTTCTCTGTTATGAACTATATTTTACCACAACGCAATGTATTATCCATGCACTGTTCTGCTAACGTAGGAAAAGAAGGAGATGTTGCTCTATTCTTCGGTTTATCTGGAACTGGGAAAACAACTCTTTCGGCAGACCCATACCGTAAATTAATTGGTGATGACGAACATGGATGGAGTCCAAATGGTGTCTTTAATATTGAAGGCGGCTGTTACGCGAAATGTGTCGACTTAACGGAAGAGAACGAACCACAAATCTTTAATGCGATCCGTTTTGGTTCTGTTTTAGAAAACGTGATTTTAGACGACGATTCACGTGAACCTGTTTATGAAGATATTTCTCTAACAGAAAATACTCGTGCAGCTTACCAATTAGAAAATATTGATAATATTGTACAGCCTAGTATTGCTGGACATCCTAATACAATTATTTTCCTAACTGCAGATGCATTTGGAACATTACCTCCAATTAGTAAATTAACGAAAGAACAAGCGATGTACCACTTCTTAAGTGGCTATACGAGTAAATTAGCTGGTACAGAACGTGGTATTACAGAACCTGAACCAACATTCTCAACTTGCTTCGGTTCTCCATTCTTACCACTTTCACCTGATACGTATGCTGAAATGCTCGGTGATAAAATTGATCAATTTAATGCGAATGTCTTTTTAGTTAATACTGGATGGACTGGTGGGTCTTACGGTGAAGGTAGTCGCATGAAGCTCTCTTATACTCGTGCAATGATTCATTCAGCACTTGAAGGTGAATTAAATACGATTGAAACAGTTAAAGATAATATTTTCGGTTTAGAAATTCCGGCACATGTTCCTGGGGTGCCTGATGAAGTACTCATTCCAAGAAACACATGGGAAGATAAAGCCGCATATGATAAAAAAGCGGAAGAACTTGCTACTGCCTTTCATGAAAACTTCAAAAAGTTTACAAATACGAGTATAGCAATTCAAAATGCAGGTCCAACTTTTAAATAAGTATCATTCATTACAATCACAACCGACTCTACTATAGGGTCGGTTTTTTTGTGTTTTTTCACCTTGTAGAACTCGTCACAACGGACAACTTGAATGCATAGGCTATTGTTGATCAGTGAATATAAAAAAGGGGTTGAATTATTTGAAACGGATCATGTATAGTGTCATCTTATTACTTCTAGTAGGAAGTATGACACTAAGTGCCTGTGCAAACAATGATGTAACTGAAATTTCTTTAGCTGAAGTAACTCGTTCTGTCTTTTATACACCACAATATGTAGCAATTGAAAAGGGCTTTTTTGAAGATGAAGGATTAGATGTCGATTTACAAACAACTTGGGGTGGAGACAAAACAATGACTGCGCTCCTATCTGATCATGCTGATATCGCATTAGTAGGTTCAGAAACGTCTATCTACGTCTATGCTCAAGATGCATCTGATCTCGTCATTAATTTCGCACAATTGACGCAAACAGATGGGACTTTTCTCGTTGCAAAAAATCCGCATGACGATTTTACATGGGAAGATACAGAAGG
This sequence comes from Pseudogracilibacillus sp., assembly GCA_026169505.1. Taxonomy (GTDB): domain Bacteria; phylum Bacillota; class Bacilli; order Bacillales; family Amphibacillaceae; genus Pseudogracilibacillus. The sequence goes on along the minus strand of JAPFCO010000372.1, from coordinate 615 downwards.
AAGTAAGTTTTTAGGTCAACGGGAAGGTGGTATGCCACAAATGGTTGGTGAGTATGTCATTAAGCAACATGGCATGGATCCACATGTTGATCTACAATTAGATCAACATATAGACTTTGCCAATATACCTGGTGCATTTGTATCCGGTGATTATGAGTATGTCCAATTATTTGAACCTACTGCTAGCACGATCGAGGCTGAGGAAGAAGGTCATATTGTGGCTTCTTTCGGTGAGGAGTCCGGTAAAATTCCATACACCGTTTTTATGACGAAAGAAAGTTTCATCGATGAAAATGAAGAAGTTGTGACAAAGTTTACTAAAGCAATTTATGAAGCACAACAATGGGTTGAAAAAGCTTCTAGTGAGGAAATTGCCGAAGTAGTTGAGCCATATTTTGAAGATACATCGCTAGAAATGTTAGCAAGTTCCATCGAACGTTATAAGGAACAAGATTCTTTCGCTACTGATCCCTTATTAACAGAGGAAGCATGGGATAATCTCCAAACGATCATGGAAGAAGCTGGAGAACTACCAAAAGATGCACCATATGAAGAACTCGTGAATACAGATATTGCAAATGAGATTACAAAGAACTAGGGGGAAAAACAATGTCA
>JAPFCO010000248.1 GCA_026169505.1 Pseudogracilibacillus sp. | reverse complement strand
TGTTACCTTAGCGGCTTCGATGTTCTCTGGAATGATATTAACACCATTATACGTACAAACTGTTCGAGAAATTTCGCCGTTTTACTCTGGTTTACTCATGCTTCCAGGTGCAATTTTAATGGGGATAATGTCTCCAATTACAGGCCGTTTATTCGATAAATACGGTGCAAGAGTGCTCGCTTTTGTAGGTTTGTCTATCTTAACTGTTGCATCTTACTTATTAAGTAATTTGACAATGGAAGATACGTATTTCTATTTGATGGCTGTTTATACGATTCGAATGTTTGGGATTTCGCTTGTCATGATGCCAGTTATGACGAATGGGCTGAATCAATTGCCGATGGAGGCGAACCCGCACGGAACAGCAATGAATAACACATTACAGCAAGTGTCAGGTGCCATTGGAACAGCTGTTTTATTAACGATTATGACAAAGCGAAGTGAATCTGCTGGTATGTCATTGGCAAGCGATCTGGCGAAAGGGAAGCTTGATGGAAGATACTCTATAGAACATCTTGCTATGTTGGATGGGATTAATTTCACCTTCTTCATTTCGACGATATTAGCAATTATTGCATTAGTGCTTTCGTTCTTCATTAAACGGCCAATACCACATGATCAACAAATTGTCATGAATAAGAATAGCCCCCGTTAAATAGGGTGCTATTTTTTTGGATAAAATAATCGGTCTAACATAAAATAAGCGCAACAGATAGTAAAGGATGATACATGTGATACACACTCAAAAATGGCTACTCCTATTGATAGCTTGCTTATTCACTTACCTAGATCCATCCGTTGTAACGGCAGACTCCTCTTATCCTTTACAAACAAAATATCCTGATACAATTATGTATAAAGCAGAAACAGCCGAGAAAATTATTGCATTTACATTCGATGATGGACCTGATAACGTGCATACACCTGCAATTCTAGATGTGTTAAAAAAACATCATGTACGAGCGACGTTCTTCTTGCTCGGTCCTCGAGTTGAAAAATACCCAAAAATGGTACAGCGAATGAATGAAGAAGGGCATGTCGTCGGCAATCATACATATTGGCATCCGGAACTTACAGAAACAGGTGTCGCTAATATGAAATGGGAAATTGAAAAGACAGAACAAGCAATCCATCAAGTGCTCCATAAAAAGACGCAGTTATTTCGTGCACCATATGGGGCTTTAAACGATTCATTAGTTCGTGCTCTACCCGATCTAGGCTATCGTGCTGTAGGTTGGTCGATTGATTCTGAGGATTGGAAAGGATTATCAAAGGAAAGAATCAAACAACAAGTAATCAATAATCTTCATCCAGGCTCAATCGTTTTAATGCATAGTGTTGGTGATGTCCATGGTACTGTAGAGGCTGTAGATGAACTCATCCCTTATTTAAAAGATGCTGGTTATCAGTTTGTGACAATTCCAGAAATGTGGCCAGTCCTATATAAATAGCCACACATCAAGATGTGTGGCTATGCTCCTTATACTTCAATAAGAAGTTTTTTGGCGCGAGGTGCACTTGAAAAATCAATTTCTTCATGTGTACCATCACAAAATGGCTTATTATCTGACTGACCACAACGACAAAGGGAAACGTCTGATTCTGTTTCGTATTTGTTGCCGTTGCTATCGATTAATTGAAACTTCCCTGTTATTTGGTAAGGGCCATGATCTTTGACTTCAATGATGGGTTTATTCATCGAACTCACCTCCACAACAATAGCTTTTGCTATTCAATAAAAAGTATGAAGGTAAAAAAATGGTAGCGCCATCAACAGTTACCATAAATATATGTACTTACGACCGACTTATGGTAAAGTAGTATAATGAATAGAATGAAATAAAGAGGGGTACGAGATGATTTATTATATTGCAGGGTATGCGCTTAAAGTGTTCTTAAGCTTATTCGGTTTTTTAAAAATATATCAGAAAGAAAAGATACCACGAGATCAAGGATATGTCCTAGCTTGTACTCATTCGGGTTGGGTTGATATTTTATGGTTAGGTGTTTCTTTATTACCCACTCAAGTGCATTATATGGCAAAAAAAGAACTATTTGAATCAAAGTTTTTGAATTGGTTAATGGTTCATTTAAATGCATTCCCAGTGGATCGTGATAATCCTGGACCAAGTTCCATTAAAACACCGGTTCGTTTAATTAAAGATAAGAAGATTATCGGTATTTTTCCAAGTGGGACAAGAACAACAGAAGATGTACCATTGAAACGTGGAGCAGTGACTATTGCTAGCCATGGAAAAGCGCCAATTATTCCAGCCGCATATGTTGGCCCGAATAGCTTTAAAGAATTATTAAGATGGCAACGTCCAAGAATTATTTTTGGAAATGCTATTTATTTACGAAAGGATTTACCGAAAAAAGAAGCACTCGATGCCATGGCAGATGAATTAAATGAAGCAATGCATGAATTAAAGCAAAGAATAGAATACTAGAAAGAACGTTTATGATACATTCGATCTTGGAGAGGCTAAGTTTCTCGTGAAGGTCGAATGATCTATTTTTTTAGCTTTTTTTGGAAGACTTAACGTTATAATGCTATAATTTAATAGATTTGTATGATAAGTCATTGTGGTAGGAGGGTGGTTTATATGTTGAAAAGGCTATTATCATTCGGAATTGTCTTAGGGTTTGCTTTTTGCATATTATTACCAAACTCTTTAGTGTATGCAGAAACTGAGGAAGACGATGCTGCAACTGAAGAAGAGGTAGACAATGAAGAAGAAAGTGAAGACAATGCTGATGAAGGCGAAGAGAAAGAGGAGTCTGAACCAGCGGCTGCGTCAGATGAGCCTGAAGACTGGAGTATTTATTTCTATGTCATAGGGTTTGTAAGTGTTTTGATAATAGGTATGTACGCATTTACAGAAGGAACAAAAAAATCTAAATAAGACATTTGTAACATTGTAAAACACCAAAACGGGCTTAACTCGGTATTCTATCGAGTTAAGCCCGTTTTAATGCTCATGTACAAATTGTTAAAGAAATGTAATATTATTGACAACAATAATATAAATAGTCAATCCAAATATCGTATTTTACTTATTATGTCATGCCTTCTTCATAGTTCACACAATAGACATAATTCCCAAGAGGTATGAATAGTAGGTTGCGATAAAATTCGATATACTAAAAGTAGCCTGAAAAGTATTTTCAGGTATAATTGAGAGTGAGTCTCATTGTTATATTATATAATAAGGTAAAAGTGCTCGTTCTCTGTCGCGTCATCCAAAAGAACTAGATTTTAACTATACATAGTTTCATATGGTGCGATAATTCATTTGGAATCATAAAGTTTTAAAAGTGAATGGAAGGAGGAACACTTGCAATGCAGCAACAAAAGAGAGTAAAAACAATTTCCACATTCATTCTTGCAGCCCTGATGGCATTTTTATTGTTTCCTACCGACACAACATATGCAGAAACAGCGGATGGATATTATACAATTGATTATGAAGTACTAAGTGCAGACAGTGATTCCGTCTCTATGGCGAATGATTACTTTGAAAAGCCAGCAACAATGATTGTTGAAAACGGTGAGAAGCAACTTCAGTTAACGATTAACCATAGTGCATGGGTCGTTGGTTTGCAAGCACCACAAGAAGACGATTTTGTCGATGTGACAGTAATTAGTGAAGACGAGGCGGAAGATACACGCATTGTTGAGTTTCAAGTAGCGGATGATCACGATTTATCTGATCCAATTGAAATGAAGATGCATATTGTCGTCGACGTATTAGAAGAAGATTATGACAATCATTATACTGCGCGTTTTGCATTTGATGAAGATAGTATGGAGGAAGTAGATGCTCCTGAAGTAGAAGATGAAGAGCTAATCGAAGAAGCAGAGGAAAGTGAAGAGACAGCGATTGAAGATGAATCTTCGACAAAAACCACCTCAGACGATGACCTTTCCTCAGGTGCGAACTCAGGCACACTGATCGTCATTGTATTATTAGCAGCAATTGCTGTGATCGTATTATATTCATTTGTTTTTAAAAAGAAAAAGTAAATAAACGAAAATTAAAAGGAGAGTAATCATGAATAAACTAACAAAGTTTTTTATTCCAGTTTTATTAGCAATTCTAGTTTTATTACCAGTAACACAAGCTGACCAAGTTGCGGCGGCATCGAAGTATGAGGAAGGGGAATACGATCTATCCTTTAACGTTTTAAAAAATGGAAGTAGTGAAACATCCGCAGCAGCTGAATATCTTTCATCAGCAAAGTTAATTGTAAAAGATGGTACGAATACCGTACAAATGAATGTATCGAATAGTTCAATGTTGAAAAGTTTAACAATAGACGGTGTGACTGCAAATACTGTTAGTTCTAATGAAGCAGATGATACTCGAGTAGTTCAATTTACTGCAAGTAACCTAGACGGTAATTTAAATGGAACAATGCATGTTGTTGTACCGGCAGAGGTATTACCACCAAACGGTTATGACGAAGAATATAATGTTCAATTTTCATTTAACACAGCAGATATTCCTACACAATCGTCAGGCGGTGAAGCTGGAGATGAGAAACAAGATGAGAAACAAGATGAAAAACAAGATGAAAAGCAAGATGAAAAGCAAGATGAAAGTGAAACAGAAGAAGACGGGAATGGCGTAGTTCCATCTGAGGATAATCCAAAAACTGGAGATACTGCACCGGTTTTATTATTTACAATTGTGTTATTGGCTTCAGGATTCATATTAATTCGTAAAGTTGCTTTTAAATAATATTTTATAGGGGATATAAATGATGAGTCGTATTATTAAAGTAATTCTTGTAACATTGCTAGCTTTTGGTATTAGCGCTTCTGGAATTGAAATGGCTTCAGCTGAGAAAACAGAGGAAAAAGTATATGATGATGGACAGTATGAAATAAAATATAACGTTGATATTGAAATGATGGAGAATTTTATAGTTGGAAATCCAATTGTAAATATTACAAATGGAGAATACACTGTAACATTAACTTTTAATTCAGCAGATATGATAGATGGATTTAAAGTGAATGATGTAGATGCTGACAGAAAAGACCTTGATGACGATCTAGTGGAATACACATTTAAAGTTGACGATTTAGATGCCTCATTGGCAGCTAAAATATACATACCGCTAAGTCCAAGTGATTATTATGAATTTAACTTAACTTTAGATGGAGAAGATATTCCATATACAATAATAGATGAAACAAAGCAACCTAATAAAACGAAGATGAAAGTATATGATGATGGACAGTATGAAGTAGGTTATACCGTTGATATTGAAATGATGGAGAATTTTATAGTTGGAAATCCAATCGTAAATATTACAAATGGAGAATACATTGTAACAATAACTTTTAATTCGGCAGATATGATAGACGGATTTACAGTGAATGATGTAGATGCTGATAGAAAAGATCTTGATGACGATCTAGTGGAATACACATTTAAAGTTGATGATTTAGATGAACCATTGACTGCCAAAATATATATACCTCTTAGTCCAAGTGATTACTATGAATTTAAGTTAACATTAGACACAGAAAACATTCCTTTTACTGAAGTAGAAGAGGATGAGACTACAACCCCTGTACCTGGAAAAGACGGTAAAGACGGGCAAGGTGGAAAAGACGGTAAAGACGGTACAGATGGACAAGGTGGAAAAAATGGAAAAGATGGAAAAGATGGAGCAAATGTTACAAACAATACCGATGATAGTGTACCTCTAAATGGAACAAATAATAACAATAATGGTAATGGCTCAAGTAGTGAAAGTGACACAACTGAAGACACGACTAACACTGTTCCCGTTGAGAACCCAAAAACAAGTGATAAAGCACCAATTTTGTTATTGATAGTTGTCTTAGTAGGTTCTGGAATGGTAGCATTTCGCAAAGTAGCATTTAGATAAGATTCAAATAGCAGTGAAAGAGGATAATTATATGAAACGACATTTCCTAACTTTATTAGCAATGGTACTAGTATTTTCAACGCAATCTTCCCATACAATTAAAATTCAAGCTGAACCTGAAGATATTATCGACTTGGAAGATGGGGAATATGAAATGGCTTTTCAATTATTAAAAGAAAATGTAGATGAAGAGTCTGAAGTTGTATTGAATGAAGAAAATATGGCGAAGCTTTTTGTTGAAAATGGCGGAAATGAAGTTCAAATTAATTTGATACCCGAACAAGATTTAAAAATAGAAATACAAGAGATTCAACCAGGAACCTTTGAAGAAGACAATTTTACATTTATAGATATTGAGGAAGAGAAGTCTGAAGCATCAAAAGTTGTTAAAAAGATTTCTTTCGAAGTCGAAAGATTAGAAGAACCATTAAATGCAAAGGTCCATCTGTTTAGCCAGGGGGAAGAAGAGAATAAGTTAGAAGTATTGAATGTGCGTTTTATATTTGAAACACCTCAAAAAATAGAAGATGAGGTACCGACACCAGATCCGAAGCCAGAACCAGAACCAGAACCAGAACCAGAACCAGAACCAGAACCAGAACCAGAACCAGAACCAGAACCAGAACCAGAACCAGAACCAGATCCAGATCCAGAGCCAAATGAAAAGGAAAAATCCCAGGAAATAAAGTTGAAAAAGGGTAAGTATAAAAATGGTGTTTATGAACTCCCATTTGAGGTTCTGAAAGGCAAGAATGATGAACATTCAAATACGAACCAATATGTGGTGAATCCCGCTAATTTAATTGTAGAGGGAGAATTGTATAGGGTTCAAATGACATTGAAAAATAACACATGGTGGAATTATTTTAAAGTTCAATCTGTACAAAGAGGTAAATTTAAAGATGTACGTGTATTAAAGGTAAATAGTAAAGAAGACACTCAGTTAGTAGAATTTACTGTACAAGACTTAGATCAAATAATGAATGCAAAAATTGGTTTACACGTTAAAGAAATAAACTATGAACACCAATATAATATTCGATTTATATTTGACACAAGTAATTTGCCTTTAAATGCTGGTTATAAGAGAGTAAAGACAACATGGGATGAAAAGTTGAAGGTAGCAAGTCAAGAAAATCAATCTATTCATAGCCGAGAATCGATTGTAAGACAATCGAACATTCAACATAATCAACCGAGTAATAGAGCAAATACAGCTTCTTTAGATTCATCCCATGCTCCCTTAGTTAATATGATAGGGAAAACGCATGATCAAAGTGATGATAATGGGATAAGTGAAGAAACGGAACCTAAGTCGAACAAGACTATTGTAGCTAAAGAAGAAGATAATCCTTTAGCATTTGATCGGGATGCAGATGAATCAATGCCTGAAAAGGATTATATAGATGAGGAAGGAAATGAAGGTACACAACCAGTACCACAAATAGTAGGGTTAAATATGTACCAAGTTGCTTTATTTTCTGTTTTGCTTATTTTATCAATAGTCTATCTATCGATTCAATTGCGTAAATGGTATAAATCTAGATAACTTTCTAAGCACAGTTCTCGGTCTTGTTGTCACGTTGGCAACAAGACTTCCTGTGTTTCATTATGAGAAACATGCACGGAAGGAGGATAAAATGAGGAAGCAAGCGTTTATAATAAGTGTTATTGCAATTATTAGTATGATGTTTATGTTGATTGGCTGTTCGTCAGATGATGATCAAGTAACAGCAGATAAAGTGAAAGAGAATAATGACCCTGATGACCATCAGATTATTAGCACAACAGTAGCTGTAGCTGAAATTATGGATGCGTTAGAAATAGACTTAATCGGTGTCCCGACGACGTATAAGGATTTGCCTGAGCGTTATGATGGATTACCGGATGTAGGAAATGCAAAAAGCCCTGATATGGAATTGATTATGTCGTTACAACCGAAAGAAGTAATGTCAGTGACGACGATTCAATATGATACAGAAGAATTCTTTAAACAAGCAGATGTAAATGCTAGGTATGTTAACTTAGAAAGTATAGATGAGATGCACGAGGATATTTTGGCGATTGGTAAAGAATATGATCGCGAAGAGCAAGCAGAAGAAATTGTGCAGACCTTTGATGATAAAGTAACGGAGATGGAGAAAAAAGTAGAAGGAAAAGATAAACCGGAAGTACTTATTTTATTAGGAGTTCCGGGAAGTTATTTAGTCGGTACAGATCAATCGTATATTGGCGATTTAGTAAGTAAAACTGGTGGTATCAACGTATTTTCAGGTGAAGAGGTTGATTTTCTAGCTTCCAATACAGAACATTTACAACAAAAGAATCCAGACATTATTTTGCGAGCAGCACATGGAATGCCGGATGAGGTGGTTGAGATGTTTGATGAGGAGTTTAAAGAAAATGATATTTGGAAACATTTTGATGCAGTGAAAAACGACCGTGTATATGATTTAGAAGAGACATTATTTGGTACAACTGGTAATCTAGCGGCAGAAGAAGCGTTAGATGTATTGTATGATATCTTTTACGAGGAAGAATTAGATAATTAGTAGTTGTATAGAAAAGGAAGTTACATTTGTATGAGGAAAAAATTCATCAGTTTCATAACTGTCATCATTTTATTAGTGATTGCGATATTATATTCTGCAGTTACGGGTAGTATTGATGTATCTATGTTTGAACTTGCGAAAGGCTTGTTTACGGGAAGCCATCATGATGTAGAAGTAATTAAAGATTTGCGCTTTCCACGCATTATTATTGCTGTTTTTGCTGGTGCAGCTTTATCTGTATCGGGAGTATTATTACAAGCAGTCATGCGTAACCCGTTAGCAGAGCCGGGAATTATTGGGGTGTCATCTGGTGCAGCTTTTGCATCTGTCCTGATGATTAGTATTTTTCCGACGTTATTCTTTTACGTGCCGTTATTTGCATTTATTGGTGGAGCGATTGCGTTTATGCTTGTATATTCATTTTCATGGAAATCAGGACTTGATCCATTGCGGATGATTTTAATCGGGGTCGCAATCAATGCTGTTTTTACCGGATTACTTCAAGTCTTTAGTTTTACTGGTGGGAGTATGGTAGCAGCAGTCGGTGATATGACAACGTCAGCTTTATCCATGAAAAAATGGACTGATGTTGATATTATGGTCTTATATGGTTCAATCGGACTTATTTTAGCATTGTTTGTGTATAGTTGGTGTAATTATTTAGCGTTAGAAGATAAGACAGCAAAGAATTTAGGCCTAAATGTGAATCTAGCACGGTTTGTTATTTCTGCGATTGCCGTATTGCTCGCTTCTGTTGCTACGGCGATCGCAGGCATGTTTGCCTTTGTTGGGCTCATCGTACCGCATATTGGACGAATCTTAGTAGGAACAGATCATAGATTGTTAATTCCTTTTTCAGCTTTATTAGGCGCACTGCTTATTTTAATAGCTGATACAGTAGGCAGAACATTGATTGCTCCGAATGAGATACCAGCGTCGATTATTATGGCGTTAATCGGTGGACCTTTCCTCATATTTTTACTAAGAAAGAGTGATCGAATTTATGGAAATTAAACATGTTGTTTATTCGCACGATCATAAAGTAAATCA
>JAPFCO010000236.1 GCA_026169505.1 Pseudogracilibacillus sp. | reverse complement strand
GAAGACCTCGCACATATGTTAGAGGAAATGGGTGTAAAAACTGGTACAAATATTGAACGTTTAATTGAGGTAGCGGATGAAACACGTAATACTCTCGAAGTTCCTGGTGACAGTTATTTATTAAAGGCAGGACAATCTTCTAGTTTACATGAAAAACCGACTGGACAAGATAAACAAGGTTAAACGGATAGCGAGGGAATGTAGACATGTCAGATCAAGGACGTATTGATGGTAGAACAAAATTATTTGGACTTATTGCTACACCGATTGGACATTCTTTAGCACCTACCATGCATAATTTAGCTTTTAAAAAATTAGGACTTAATAACGCTTATATGGCTTTTGAAGTTGGGAATGAAGAGCTTGCATATGTTGTAGCTGGGTTTCGAGCTTTACATTTAAAAGGATTTAACGTATCGATGCCTAATAAAACAAAAATCCAACCGCTGTTAGATGAAATAACTCCAGCAGCTGAGTTAATTGGAGCTGTGAACACGGTCGTCAATGAAAATGGCAAACTAATCGGTCATAACACGGACGGCTTAGGGTATATAGGAACGCTAACCGAAAGAGATGTCGACTTCGTTGGTAAGAAAATGACGCTAATGGGTGCTGGTGGTGCCGCAAAAGCAGTTGCAATTCAAGCCGCTTTAGATGGCATTGCAGAGATTTCGATTTTCAATCGCGACATTACTAAGGCATCAGATATTGCTGCACTCATTAATAAAGAAACGAATTGTCGTGTGAACGCTTATAAGCTCGATGATCTAGACAGCTTGAAAAGTGAAATTGCAAGTAGTGATATTTTAACAAATGCTACAGGAGTTGGCATGAATCCATTAGAGGGACAAAGCTTAATTCCAGACACTTCTTGGTTACGACCAGAACTTGTTGTTTCAGATTTAATTTACAATCCACGAAAAACGACATTACTTGAACAAGCAGAAGCCGTTGGTTGTAAAGCAATTAATGGATTAGGAATGATGTTGTGGGCAGGCTCTCGCTCATTTGAAATATGGACTGGTAAAGAAATGCCTGTTGAACATGTTAAAAAGCATTTATTCTAAATGAACTTAGTGAATTTCATCATTCGGATGTAGCTGATTTGGGTAATTATAAAATTCACTCGAACTATCTTAAAACTCCAATGCTCCAATTGGAGTTTTTAAGGTTGATTTTTCGGAAAATAGCGTTACAAAGGAGTGAGAGTCCCAATGAGTATTTTTGACGAACCAAAAATAGATTGCCATAACCATATCTTTGATCCTATCCGTTTTCCCTATGTAGATGGCGTATTTTATCGTCCTACAGGTCAGGAAGTAACGACAGCAGATCAATTTCTCCGCGTTTTTGAAGCGTATGGTCTGAATTACGCATTAGTTGTTGGACCTAACTCCGGATATGGTACAGATAATAACTGTCTGCTTGATGCGATTGCGCGAAGTGAGGGACGTTTTAAAGGTATTGCCGTTGTCGAAAATGATGTGACATTTGCGGAATTAGAACGACTTAAAGCAGCAGGTATCATTGGAGTTGCTTTTAACACTACTCACTTAGGTGTCGATTATTACTCGGATGCAGCAAAACTCTTAGAGAAGTTAGTAGATTTGGAGATGCTTTTGCAAGTGCAAGTTGAAGATGACCAACTTTTGTCCTTATTACCGTTACTAAAAGCATCAAGCGTACATGTATTGATCGATCATTGTGGACGCCCTGTACCAGAAAAAGGGCTGGATCAACCAGGCTTTAAAGAATTATTAGTACTAGGTCGTAGTGGGCGAGCTACCATTAAGATATCTGGATTCGTAAAATTTTCTCGTGAAGCTTATCCCTATACTGACACATGGTCGTATATTGAAGCGTTGATAGAAGCTTTCACTCTTGATGCCTGTATTTGGGGATCGGATTGGCCATTCCTACGCGCTCCAGAGCGAATTGACTACGGCACATTGCTGAAGCTGATTGAGAAACTTTTTCCAGATCCTGATGATCGTCGGAAACTATTATGGGAGACGCCACGCCGCCTATTTGGTTTCGGTGATTGAAAATACCGGAATAGAGTTGGTCAATATATGAAAGCCTATATCATCCATATCCACCCCAACATAAAATTACAGAATTACAAATATAAAAAGTATCTTAGATTGGCGTGCAATTATTGTTAGATTGCTCGCCGTCCTTTCTGAATGCTCATCCCTGCCCTTTAATTGCTCCTGCGCCTATCTGAATGCTCATACCTGACCATTAATTGCTCCTGCGCCTATCTGAATGCTCATCCCAGTCCTTTAATTGCTCATGCACCTTTTTGAATGCTCATCCCAGTCCTTTAATTGCTCCTGCGCCTATTTGAATGCTCATCCCAGTCCTTTAATTGCTCCTACGCCTATCTGAATGCTCATCCCAGTCCTTTATTTGCTCGCCACCCTTTCTGATTGCTCCTATCGTTCGTTTAATTGCTCGCCGACCTTGTTAACTGCTCACTCCCTCGTCCAGACCCCACTTCTCTTTCGCAAATAAATCCCTAGCCATAGTCATTAAGAACCTCGACCTTAATGCCCCTTTCCATAAAAATCCATTATGCTATACTTTAATCAATTGCATCATACGGACTTATCGCCTTCCATCTCTACAATATGTAGTTTCGTTGTAACGCTCTTAACTACATATTGTAGAGATGCGGCTGTTTTTGTAATGATGAAATTGATTCACTTTAATGAAAATATAAATAAAAGGTGAGCAAAATGGGAGAAATTATAAGTAGTTCAGCATCTGCTACAAAAGTTGCAACAAGTATGCGACAAGCAAACAATGGTTTACAGGATATAGCAACTGCTACTTTTGCTAAAGGGACAACCGTCAGTGGACAAAAGAAAGCGGAGGAATCCGTTACAGAAAGTGTTCGATTGATTGATTTATTTAATGCAGCGCTTGGAGAAGATATTACTAATATTGAACGGGCTGCAAAAGCATTTCAACAAGCAGATGAAACACTCCAAGCTACATTTAAGACACAGGTGATGAAATGAAAAACCTGAAAGTGGAAAAAGTTGATCTTGAACAAATCAATGATGAACTAAAAAAGTTAGATGATGAAATGGAATTATTACATAGAAAAAATCAACATGTAAAAGAACAATTAATAGAAATGGATTTTTTAATGAAACAAGAACAAAAAACATTATTCAATCTCAAAGCAACATGGAAACATGGGGAAATGCATGACCTTATAGAAGACACACAACTAAAGTTAAGAGCGAATGAAAAGTCGCTGAGTATACAAATGGAAGATGAAATGAGAAACATGAAGCGTCACATAAGAGTACAGGAAGATAAGGAAATAGAACTTTTAATACAGCGAAAACACCTCCATATAGGAGAAAGATCTGAATGAGTGTTCGTGTAGATGTATCTAGTATCCAGTCACAATCAAGTTCCGTTCAAAAAATGTGCAATGCCTATATAGAAGAAATGGAAAATGTAAAACAAGAAATCGCTGCATTTATTATGGAGGTTCATTTAAAAGGAAAAACATATACATCTGCAAAATCTTATTTTTCCAGCGTTTATTTGCCACTTGCGGATGGTATCATCTTATTATGTGAGCAAATGATCAGTGCCCATGAACAATTTCCACAACAATACATAGAAAGAGTTGACTCAAATAGTTTAGAATCAGAAATATTGCAAGATCAAATAGAACAATTAGAAACACTCATTGAACACTTTGAAAGATTCTCTGAATCAAATATAATGATAATAGATCCTTTCAGAGAAAGCATTGAAAAATGTCGTGAGACGCAACAAGCCATAGCAGGTAAATTAGAACGATTAATTGAATTTGATAAATCATCGGCGACAATATTTTCCGATATACAAGAACTTTTAGCTGATGTAGAAACAGGGATTGAACAAGTAACAAATGGTAAAGCATGGAATGAAACGACAGAGACTTTTCACATTAAAAATTGGGATTTATCGTGGGCAACTCGAATTAATGAGAAAATAGAATTGGCCCCAAACGAAGTGGATCACATTCAAGCAAGTTCCGAAGAAGAGCAAATAAAAGCGTTTTTAAACAGTGGCAAAGAAGGGACACCATTTGATCCGAATGATTTTGAAGATCCGTATGATGAACCCATCACCGTCGCGGATAAAATGGAAGTGCTAGGTGGGAACTCTCCATTATCAGGTACACCAGATGGTCTTGCAGGCCCTGCAATGTTTGCATTTAATGTTGGAAAAGGTGTAGGAACTGGTGCGTATAATATAGTTGATGATACTGTAGAAGGTCTTGTGACCACAGTCATGCATCCAATTGACACTGCATCATCGTTAGGAAATGCCGTACTCCATCCAGTCAATACATATGGAATTATTACAGACGCGATTAATACATCATATGATCGTGATATGAGAAATGGTAATGCGGAAAGTCGTGCACGGTGGCTAACATATGCAAGTGGTACGATTCTCACATCCGTCGTTGGAACAAAAGGTGCTGGAACTGTAACGAAAACAGGCTCCTCTACTCCAAAACCAACCGTACAACAGGTTAGAAACATGACTGACACTGCAATGTCTAATTATGTCAATCCATTCGGACCAGAATTGGTTGTATCACATGGAGTTCATGTTCCACATGGTGTATTAAATGGACCAACTTTAAAAGATGAACTTCTCCTATTTGCAAGGGATTTTAAAAGTGGGCGGTTGAATGCTGGTGGGATGAAAGTAAACTCCCTTAATGAAATTAGAATAATAAACAAAAAATATGCAGGAGAAACCTACAAACTAACAGGAAATTTAGGAAAAAAATATCCAGCGGGTGTGGAATTTTCTAAAGAAGGTTTTCCCGACTTCAGCCCTTATTCAAAAGCTAGTGTAGAAATAAAAGGATTAATCGGTGATCATTACTACGATTTTAAAAAAGCCAATGAATTATTAGGTTTGAAAAATACTCCAAAAGGATACACGTGGCACCATGTAGAAGATGGAAAAACATTGAAGTTAGTTCCAAGTGATATACATGGTGAAGTAAGACATACTGGCGGTGCTTCATTGATAAAAAAGGGACTTAAACCATAAAGAACGAGGAGGTACATGATGATAAATATCATTTCAAATAAGGGATTTAATGAAGATGAATTAATTTCCTTTTCTAAAAAAGTTAAATTTAAGCTACCAAATGAATACATCAAATTTCTAAAGCAACATAATGGTGGCTATGTAAAAGATAGTATTGGAATCTACCATAATAACGGTAAGCAAAGGTTTATTTTAACTTCAATGTTTGGGTTAGGTACAGATGATAATTTATTTGAACAATTTGAAATGTATCAAAATAGAATTCCTAATACTACTATTCCAATTGGAAGAGATGTGGGAGGAAATTTAGTTTGTTTAAACTTGTCAGGTACCGATTATGGGAAAGTTTATTTTTGGGAGCACGAGATAGAAGATAAATATGAACATGAAACAATGACGGTTCATGATTTGTATTTTATAGCAGAAAATTTTGATACATTTTTACATTCTATTATCGAGGATGACATAAGGAACTTAGATAATATGGGGTATCAAGCAAAAAAAGTGTGGATTGAACCAGGCTTTTTAAAGGATTTGGAAAATAACTCTAATGAATAGAGAATACATGTTAAATTGGCAGTTAACCCTTGAAATAATTTAAAATGCTGCATTTATTTAAGCAAGATCTTACAAAATGTAACTTTGGATCTTGTTTTTATTCATTAAAAATTAACCCATCCTATCTCAAATGATTATAATGAAAAATACCTATGGACCAATTAAAAGATGAATTACTCCTATTTGCAAAGGATTTTAAAAAGGGGGAAATGGGCGATTAAATGCTAATGGAGAAAAGGGAAAAAACACAAAAAATATCACAACTCTATGGTGGGCGAAAGATACAACTAGGCATGCCAATTCTGCCTTCAAAGTGTTTAAAGAAGCAAAGGGAGGAAAAGAACTTCATTGGGTCACTGACGCTGATAAATATGGAAATTATATATTAGACAAACATAAGAGTATAAGTGGAACAGTAATAAAAATAAAATAATTAAAGGTGATCATACATGTCATTATCGAAGACTGAAGCGGAAAAGTTGTTTAAACTAGGATTTACAAGACCTGATTATGCGGATGAAGTGTATTCTCAAGATCTCTACGAATACAACAATGAATCTTGGATAGTAGGAGGAAGAATTCTACCATCCAGTACTTTGTTCTGTGAAGAAGAAGTATATAGGCAAGGAATATGGATTCCAGCCATATCAGACTTAATCACTTGGTTAGAAGAGATGAACATGAAATTTGATTTACATTTTGATGGGTCTAATTATAAAGTTGAAGTTTCTACTAATAAGAAGCTATATAAAGGAAAAGGTATATCCGTGGAAATTAGTTTGTTTAAGGCTATTATTCAAATACTCCGGGATTTTGGAGGCCCTCCTGTACAAAAGAAATATACTGTAATTGAAGCGGAATATATTGAGAAAAGGGATATTTAAGAAATGTCAATAATTCATTGAAAGGTAGCGATGGGTCTTGTTTGGCTTAATATGATTTAAGGTTAATAATGGTGGTTTATTGAAATTGACTTTTTTAGTAGAAATAAATAAGAGGAAAAATGCAGTCGGTTATCATCATGAAAGTATGATGGGTGGAAAAATTATTCCTGGGACCAAAACACCGCCAGATAAGAATGGGGTGTATGAAGCTACTGTTATTATTAATGGTAAAGAAAAAAAGTACCTTCTAGCTTTTTTCCGGAACATTGGGATCGGACGGATGTTTTAAAAGTTGTTGGAGAGGCGTATGAAAATAAAAAGTATATAGGTGATGGACTTTATCAAGGTACAACCTCATCTGGCTTACGTATAAGAATGTATTTAAGTAAAGATGGAGAAACGATTGCTACTGCATTCCCTATATATGAAAAATAATTGAGGTGAATTTTTAAATGGATACTAAGTATCATTATTCCTTTACATATAGTCCAGATGGTATGTTATTACTCAAACTTCCAAAAGAGATTCGGTTGTTTTCGCATTTCATTGAACTTATCGCAACGGAAGAAAGAGCAGATGAGTTTATTAAAAATATTGATGAAGTACAAAAAGGTAAACATGAAGAGTATGAGATTTTTTATAATGCTTCTACAGTATTAATAAAACCCAATATTACCTCTGTTTCCCTCGCCGATATACTAGATGAACCTCCACCAGATCAATATATCGAAACAGATGAATTTCGAAAGTTAATATTGATTTGGAAAGAAAAATTACCAGTTCGATTTATTAATAAAGATGATGTTCACTAGTTAAGAAGCATTTGAAACGAAAGTGTTTTAAATGCTATTTTTTTAAAAGAGAAAAAACAATCAATTATACGATGGAGGCATTATCGGATGTATATCCAATATGATGAATGTGAACTTATCGAACTATTTATGAGCCAACCTATTAGTTTGAGTGACGATTTCGATGCGGGTGATCTTATGTATATCCATCAAGACGAAAGTGGATTTAAATTGATAATGACTATTAGCACTTATCGCCAAACGTGTGGATTAGATTTTACATATAATGATTCACTTATATTTACAGGTTCCTTTGAAAATGTTAAAAGTATTCAAAAGTATGATGCAACTTTAGTGATACACATTGATGAAGAAGAAAAAGTAAATATTACATTCGATCCCCACGTGTGTGTGAAATTACTCTAGTGTTTTCTTTTGGAGAAAATGCTCTATTATTTAAAAATAATTAGGGTATTTAATCAATTTCATAATTCGGGTTTACCGCCACTCCACTACAATATGTAGTAGAAATCCTGCTTTTTTATACATTAAAACCTTAGCTTATTTAAGTTCAATGACTATGATGAAAACGACTAGAAGAATGGTTCATTACGGAAAAGACGGTGCCAGCATAGTGCCTTCGAAGCTATTAAAATAAAAAAAATATGGGGATATATATGGAATATGATTCTTTAGTTAAAACATTTAAAAAGTATCAAAGAAAAGATTTGATAATAGAGTGGAATAGTGGTTTAAAGATTATTGGTGAACCAGATACACTGTTTGAAACAGATAATGGATTAAATGAGCATGACTTTAATTATGTAGAATATTATGCAGTTGCCTTTCAAGTAAACAAGATTTTATATCATCCTCTGAAGAATAAAAGTAGTACCTATAAATGGTTAGTGCAAGGGAAAGGATCATTGATAGAAATTTCCCTCCATGAAGATCCTCCCAGTGCGATTTATTTAGCAGATGGACAAAATATATGGAGAAAATGATTAGATAATAGGTGTAACCAAG
>JAPFCO010000282.1 GCA_026169505.1 Pseudogracilibacillus sp. | reverse complement strand
ATTACAAGAAGTAATTCACCTTGTCAAGGCATACTTAAAATGAATACTATGAGGTTTTTTATATGATAAAGATAAAGAAAAACAGGGATCAAATCGATGAAAAACAAAAAAACCAAACAATAACTGCAAATTTAACGAAAAATTTGTCCATATTTAAAAAGTTATATACTCATCCTATCAATAGTGATCTTTCTATTCGTACGTTCTCTATTCCTGGCATCAATCAACCAGCCGCTTTGCTGTCTATTCCTTCGATTGTAGATAAAGAAACAATAGATGAGTCAATTTTGAATCCACTATTGATGAATAAAGATGAAACATTGGATGTGCAAAGTTATATAACTACATTAGAAATCACATCCGAAACGATCGTCCAACAAATTACCGAAAAGGTAAACAATGGACATGTCGCTCTATTTATTGACGAGGAAAAAGTTGCGTATGTCATTAATTGTGCCTTTTTTGAACATCGAAGTATCGAAAGCTCTGAAAATGAAATTGTGCTCAAAAGTCCTAAATAAACATTTGTGGAGAGTGCGGAAGTAAACTTTTCACTAATCCTAAAAAACATTCGTAATGAAAATCTAATCTTCGAAAAATTACAGGTGTCCAAACGAGGTAAGGATGACGTTTATATTGGATATATTAAAAATTTAACAAATGAGGATTTATTAACGGAGGTAAAACACCGAATCCAACAAATTAACATTGACACTATTCAAAACTTATCTATATTAGAGCAACATATTGAAGATAATATGGGGTCCATTTTTCCAAGTATATTATATACAGAAAGGCCCGACCGTTCAACTACCTTCTTAATGAGGGGCGGTATTATTTTATTGATGGATAATTCCAGTAACTCTCTCATTGTACCAATCACATTTTGGGATTTATTCCAATCAGCAGAAGATGATTATTTACGACTAGTTAATGGAAGATTCATCCGATTTATTCGTATTTTCTCCATCTTTATTACATTACTTATTTCAGCTATTTACATTTCAGTCACTACTTTTCACCCTGAGATGATTCCTGCTGAATTGTTATTAGCAATTGCAAATGCAAAAGAGAAAGTCCCATTTACTCCTATTATTGAAATTCTTCTCATGGAATTAGCCTTTGAATTAATCCGAGAGGCAGGACTTCGTGTGCCACTTGCTATAGGTCCAACTATTGGAATTGTTGGAGCACTTATATTAGGACAGGCCGCAGTAGAAGCTAATATCGTAAGTCCTATCGTGGTTATTATTGTTGCTTTAAGTGCTTTAAGTTCATTTGTTATTGGAGATATTGGGCTTAATTTTGCGATTAGATTTGCACGTTTTCTATTTATCATTGGTGCATTCTTGTTCGGCTTCTATGGAATGGTTGCTGTATTAATGATTGGATTATTTTATCTTGTTTCCATCACGTCTTTTGGGATACCTTACTTTTTACCGATTACTCCTTCGTATGTTGCTCCGAATCAAAATGCAGTCAATCGGAAGCGCGTAACAGATTATATATTACGACCGGGTTACTTAAAACCAAAAGATAATACTAAACAGTAATGGAGGAATACAATGGATGCTACAAATTATAAACTGGGGTTAAAAGAGTTCATATCCATTGCAATTATAACAGTTGGAATAGCTCTTTCTGATGATACCCCTTCCATCGTATTTCAACAAACGAAAACTGCTGGTTGGATGCAACCAATCTTTTCGGCTTTGTTTTTAATCATTCCATTCATCCTCTTACTCAAAGTAATTAATCATTTTGAAACGGATGACTTTTCTCTAATCATTAAACAAATATTAGGTAAATATATTGGCACAATTATTATCGCCTTTTTATGGCTGCTGTTATCCGTACGCATTATTATTGAAAGTGCTATTTATACAAATATAGTTGAAACAATGTTTTATCCAAACACTCCAACAACAGTGATTTACTTTACATTACTTCTCATTTCTAGCTATATCGCCTATAAAGGTATCGTCCATATCGGGTCTGTTTCCTGGTTATTGCTCGCCATGATCAAGATATCTCTCGGTATCGCACTTGCTTTAGGTATGATCCATGGACATATCCAGTTCTTATTACCCATTTTTGGTGGTGGTGAAGCAGTTGTCCTAAAGGAAAGCTTTTTGAAAACATCAGTTTATATCGACCTACTCTTTCTATGTTTCATCATGCCTCAAATGAAGTCAAAATTAAACTTTCCAAAGGGAGTTTGGATATCATTCATCGTTATAACGATTGAACTAGTTATTGCGTTTGCAATCTTTATCGCCTTTTTTGATTATCAGACAGTCGTTTTGCAAAACTATCCTTATATGGAAATTCTCCGTTTCATACATTTAGGTTTTTTATCAAATATGGAATCATTCTTTTTCCCTTTTTGGTTAATGGGTACATTTATTCGATTTGGTTTTTATTTATATTTACAATTATATTTCATTCAGAAGTTATTTCATATTGAAGATGTGAAACATATTATTCCTGCACTAGCATTTTTTACGATGCTTCTCGGTTTACTGCCTAGCAGTCCGCAATATAACTTATTTGATATAAAAACTGTCTTTTTACATATTGCGTCTCCTATTTTAATTATCTTTCCAATTCTACTTTGGTTCATCTCATGGATAAAAGGGGAATTTAAACTTGAATAAATTCTCAGGATCCTTCGTCTTTATGTTATTGCTCAGTTTTTTATTATCAGGTTGTTGGGATGTTAAACAGGCAGATGAAATCATGTACATTTCAGCTATCGGACTTGACGATGCAGAAGATGGAAAAATCAAAATTACATATTTGATTATTAACCCAGAATATGGAACACAACCAAACTCGTCTACTGATGCAGAACCATTTAACTATGTCACATTTATAGCAGATGATTTCCATATTGCAAAAAATATTGCCAATACGATTATGAGTAATAGCATCTCATATGTCATACTCAATCAAATCTTTGTTTCAGAAAAGTTAGCCAAAAAGGAAAAGTTTATTCATTGGATCTATGACGCAACTAAGGCTACTGATATTAGGCGAGATGTTGATTTAGTTGTAACAAAAGAAGAAGCAGAAACATATTTATCCGAATTTAAACCCAAAATTGAAAAAAGACCGATTAAATATTTCCCTGAAAAGGCTGAAATTAATAAACTGTCTGGATTAGTGCCTTATAATACGGATATATTTTATTATTTTCGGGTAACAGAACTAGACAATGATCTATTTCTGTCCATTTATAGTTCAAATGATGAAAAATTACAAACATCACCACAGACAGAACCCTACTCCGCATCAAATATAGAACTGAAGGGAAATATTGATTTCACACAGTTTTTAGGTGCAGCAGTATTTAAAAAGGGGAAAATGATTGGTACATTAAACGGATTAGATACAATGCTTGTCTCGATGTTACATGCTAATTATCAAGAAAAGGAAGATTTCCTTCGTTCATTTCGTGATCCATTTGATGAAGACCTTACAATTAGTACTAGATTAAATGCCATCAAAAAAATGAATGTAGATTTAGATTTACACAAGAAAAATCCAAGTGTCCACGTAACATTGCCAATCAAGGTCGATGTCTTCACCAATCACAGTATGGTTGATTATGCTTGGAATATGGAGCATCGTAAAAAGTTAAAGGACTACCTAGAAAAAGAATTAGAAGAACAATACCAATCATTGTTTAAAAAGACTCAGGAAGAGTTTGGTGCTGATCCTTTCGGTTGGTCTATCTTTGCTAGACGTCAATTTACAACGACTGAAGCATTTGAGGCGTATGATTGGATGAAAAAGTATCCTCAAATGGATATTTCTATCGATATCAACGTTCGCTTTGGTGACTTCGGCCGCCAAAGTGAAGTGATAAATTTAAAAAGGCTTCAAGAATAGAGGGATATAATTGGAGGTATATGGTTGGATATTATTACTACTAATATTCCTGACAGCTATTTATACATTTGGTTTTGGCATACAAACGTGGAAAGACGAAAACAAGCTAGGCGCATTATTTATTATGAGCCTAGCCACCAGTATTATCATCATCCCAATTGTTACAATCATCCTCGTATGAACTTATATTATATTTGGATGGCGATTTTACCAAATTGTTTATTCTCTCGTAGAAATTCAAACGCTTCATTTATTTCATCAAGCTTAAAAGTATGTCCAACAACGGGATGGATCTGATGTTTCTCCATAAATGCAAGTAACGCTTTTAATTCTTCTCTGCTACCCATTGTTGAACCAAATAATTGATATTGGCCATAGAAGAATTCGCGAATATTAACCTCTACTGTGTCTTCTGTTGTTGCTCCAAAGACGACCATTCTGCCACCGTGTTTTAACACTTCCAAAGAACGATTAAATGTTGCCCTACCAACACTATCAATGACTAAATCAACTGTTTCATCTTGTAACTCTTCATGCCAATCACTAGCAGTATCAATCGCAAGATCAGCACCTATTTTCAGCGCCTGGTCTCTTTTCGCTTCAGAACGAGAAGTGACAATCACTCTTGCACCTGCCGCTTTCGCAAACTGAATGATATAAGTTGCTACCCCACTTCCAGCTCCAGGGATAAAAACAGTATTTCCTTTTTTAATTTGACCCTTCGTAAATAAAGCACGATAACCTGTTAAAGATGAAAGTGCTAGTACACCTGCTTCTTCCCATGATAAATGGGCTGGTTTCTTCTCTACTTGATCTGCTGCAATGACAATTTTCTCTGCTAATGTTCCATCGTCAGGCATTCCTAAAATATCAAATGTTTCAGGAGGTGCATCACTATTTTCATTCCAACGCAAAGCTGGGTTTATAATGACTTCTTCACCTACAGTTACATGTTCAACATTTGTACCTACCGCTTCAATCACTCCTGCTCCATCAGAACCTAAAATAAGTGCTTCTTTTCCTTCCCCGATCCGATTAGGAATATGGAGATCGCGACGGTTCAAACCCGCCACACGGAGTGATACGAGTACCTCCTCTACACCAACTTCTGGTTCTGGCATATTCTTTAATGCTAGTTGTCCATCTTCATATACGTAAGCTTTCATTTTGCTTCATCCTTTCGTTGTATGTACGAGCTAAATTTTTCTAAATGTTCTCTAGTAGTTATATCATGTGGGAAAAATGGAACAACGAACAACTCTTTACCTCGAAAAGTACAATGAATTTCCTCTAAATAAGGAGCTTCATGTTTTTTTCGTCTTTTAAAAAATCCACCTTCTTCATGATCTGGTAACACACGATTAATAATAAGTGTTTGCACATGTAAATGATATCGTTCTAACATATCGACTGCATTTTTCGTTTCAATGATTGATAACTTTTCTGGATTTATAACAAAAATAAATCCTGTTTGCCTCCCATCTAACATAATTTCCCGTGCAAGGTTAAACCGTTTTTTTCTTTCTAATAACACATTAAAAATTGGATCCTCAACTGGTTCACCAT
>JAPFCO010000485.1 GCA_026169505.1 Pseudogracilibacillus sp. | reverse complement strand
TTCATGAGCTTCAGCCTTGTCATCTGAATTCTGATCTTCTTCATGAGCTTCAGCCTTGTCATCTGAATTCTGATCTTCTTCATGAGCTTCAGCCTTGTCATCTGAATTCTGATCTTCTTTTGCTTCAGCATCTTCTGATTTCGTTGCCTCTGTTGTAGCTTCTTCCGGCTCCTCTACAACTTCTGCAACTAGAAACGTATGTTTTTCGTCCTCAACAATTGTCTCATCCTCAATGATTCCTGAAACCAATAACTCATTGTCTAAAGATGGCAGGTTTTCTAAAACAAACTTTACAGTCTGCTCTGTTCCCTCCTTCCACTCAATAGTTAAAATATGTTGTTTTTCATTATATAATATATTCGTTGCATGTTGTTCAAATTCTTTTGTTAAATCTTGATTGTATGTTGCCTGATCCGGAAGTTGAATTTCTACAGCATCAAATGATTCCTCATATAGTGATGTTAAACTGATTTCTGCTTCTTTTTCCGTTGATTCAGCATTTGCATCGACTGAGAAACTCTTCGATGAAGATTGAGCAAATACAAGAGATGTTGTCGGTGTCATTTGTGTAAACAACAAGAGAAAAATAGATACTAGTGCGAATAGTCTTTGCAACGTAATGTTCACCCTTTCTAGATGATTTTCTATCTATTTAAAATCGTTTAACTTTACCAGATCACCCCCTTTAATAGATGACAAAAATCAGATATAGAATAGTTCAGCGTTTATATTTGTAAATCTTATAATTAATCTATCTAATCAAGTTAAATGAATACTTAGTATTTTTAGAAAAAATAACTTGAATATTTATGTATTATTCACATTGTATCAGGCCCTTTTACTCATCAATATAATGAAAGAGTATTCTAAAAGTTTTGTCTTATTATGTTATATGTTACGGTAACGCCTGGCATCAAGTAAAGGGTTGAAGACATAGATAATAACTATATCTCTCTAAATACCCATCCATTCCTAAGTCATTTTGATTATTATTTACTTTTTGTTCATTTTTAATTATTTTGTTATTTGAACTACTACAATAATTTTCTTAAGTTTTTTCTTTCCATCTTCAAACAGTCATTTTGTTTATTATATCCCTGTACTCATTCATACTCTTTGCTTTGGCTCATAAATCTTATCCTTTAAGTTTTATTTTTAAAACGAAATGATCATTTGAATATTACAAATATTCAAAGTTCCATTTTGCAAACAACTGCATGTATGATAAAATAGGCTCATGCGATAGGGGGTAAAATCATGAATCCAGACAATCTAGAATCCTTTTTGGCAATTAGTAAGTATAAAAGTCTATCACAGGCAGCTCAGTCTCTTTATATTACTCAACCTACTTTAAGTAATAGAATGAAAAATCTAGAAAATTATCTGAATTTACAACTATTTGAAAGGTCATGGAAGGGGGTTGAACTAACTCGCCATGGCTTGTTGTTTTTACCACAAGCATTAAAAATGTTAGATAAACTTGAGGACTTTAAAAGCTTGTCTACTAACTTCAAAGACATTGATAACAATCCTTACCTAATGTCAGTGAATGAGACAAATGAATTATTTAAAGTTGGCATGAATAACTACCTAGTTCCTAAATATGCTGGACTAATTATTCGGTCTTTAGCAAAGGAATTTCCTGACACTAAGTTTCAGATCATCACTGCATCTACTAATGACTTACTAAAACAAAAACATTATGGAACTTTGGACTATATCATTTACTATGATTTTGATGCGAGGCTTCCGAATACAGAACTTATTAAGCAAGAGGAAATGATCGTTATCTTAGATGAAGAAGATTATCGTTTAGTTAACCATGATATAAAGGCACTTGAAACACTGGGAAAGCCTTTGTATTTAAACAGTAATCCGGCACTAGATCAATATCTCCCATATTTTAAGCCTTTTCGGGATTTTTTACATATCGATCATATCGTATTAATTGAAAGTATAGCCTTAATAAAAACCCTTATTAAAGAGGGGCAGGGTTTCAGTATATTACCTGAATCCGTTTACAATGCTAATTTTAAAAATGAGAATTTATATAAACTACATATTCCCGATTCCATAACAAAATTGCCAATTTATAGTACGTATAACATGGATAAGGACACTGTTGTAACGTATGCTACCTATTTAAATAATGCACTGAAAGAAAAGAAACCTATATTTTAGTTCCTTTTATTTTATTTTTATACCGCATGAAAGCCTAGTGAATACTCGTTGTGTATGACTTATTTGAAGGCTCTTTATTATGCTTCATATAATGCTTCATAAGATCCTCTACTATTATTTCACCTTGGATTATTTCACTTTTATATAGAGGCTCCAGTGATTCCATCATCAAACCTTGAATTGCAACATGTACTAACTCAGAGATACTATCAAGTCTTTCATTCGTTTCACAGTTTATTGTCCATATAAATCCCCCTCTGTAAAATGGACTATTTATCTCTTGCCCCTACCACAGAAATATTTTTGAAAGTGACATCACAGATAAATATAAAGTAATACTATCTAGATAATACTACATAGCTAAACTTGATTGATAGGATATAAGCTATTGATATATCCTATACCCTCTCCCTTAAGACTGATTATTTATCCTTGTCAATAGTATAAACATGGGATATTACGCAATTACAATTTATAAAACTTATCATTTTATTACCATACTTCAACTTTCAACAAGAACCACCTATCATAGCTCTTAACAGATAAAAGAGGTGATCTATATGGAGACAGATATTGTTAGATCGGTATTATATTCCGTTTTCTTTTGTTTATCATGTATAGGAATTTTATTATTAATAGGAACGTTTTTAAGGGCTAGAATTAACATAATGCAAAGACTCTTCTTGCCTGCATCCGTCATTGGCGGATTGATTGGATTAATCTTACGAATAACTCTTTTTAATGAAAATGCGCTTTTCCCACTTCCTGAGGACTGGAACATTATCTTCTCCTTGTTACCAGCAATTTTAATCGTTCCTATAGTAGCGTCTATCCCATTAGGATTGAATTACATTAACTCAAATGACAAGAAAATACATTTTAAAAAAGGTAGCATCCAATCGATCACCATCATGTTTATTATATTAGGTATTATTGGAGCGTCCCAAAGTCTATTAGGTCTATCAATTGCAAGCTTTTTTAAAAACGCGTTACATAATCATGATATTTATGCCACTTTTGGAACTGAATTATCTGCCGGATTTGCTGGTGGACATGGTACAGCGGGAATAGTCAGTAATATTTTGCAGAGTTTTGATCAGTCTTATTGGAACACGGCTCAAGGTATTACAATTACAGTTGCAACAGTTGGTATTGTTAGTGGTATATTAATAGGTATTATTTTCATTAATATTGCCGCTAGACGTGGCTATACAACTTTTATTCAGACCAAAAATGAAATAGCATTAGATATTAAAACAGGTGTACAACCAAATGTTGAAAAACAACCTATTTCAGGTAAGGAAACAACGAATCCCGCCTCCATTGATTCGCTTTCTTTTCATTTTGCATTAATTTTCATGGTGAGTGGTCTTGCTTTTCTTGTTGTCCATTTGTTTAGGTCAGCTGATATTCTTATATTGAGTTTCATCCCTGTCTGGAGTTATGCGATGATCATTATGTTCCTTCTATGGGGATTCATGCAAAAAGTAGGGCTAAACTGGTCCATCGATGTAAAAACAAAGTCAAAAATCACAGCAGTATTGACAGAATGTACGATTGTTGCCGCAATTGTTAGCTTACCACTAGATATCGTTCTGTTATACGTATTCCCACTTAGCCTTATGTTAATTAGTGGGTTATCTCTCACAATACTTCTCACTTATTTTTTATCAAAAGCATTCTTTTCGGAGCTATGGTTTGAAAGATGTATGACAATTTTTGGTACAAGTACCGGGGTCTTTATTACAGGAATCTTATTATTAAAAATGGTTGACCCAGAGATGAAATCACCTATACTGAAAGATTACTCTTTCGCCTACTCTATTAATAGTATTATTAGCTTTATTTTATTTCCAATATCTTTTGGTCTACTAGTTAATTATGGATTTAATATAGGCATTCTTTTTTACATAGGTATTCTTTTGCTTTATATCATTTTGTTATTTTTCATTAAAGATCGTAAACAATCGATTGAATGATACATTTCAGTAAAAAAATGCAAAAACCGCTTCTTCCGCAGTCTTTGCATTGTTACGTTGCGCAAATATCTTTATTTCCATAAACTTTTTACCCAGCATGATAGGCAGCTTTCTCTAAAATTATAATAAATAAACTGTTATGAGATGATCCTGAACCTCCAGTTACGTCTAGCTTAATTTTTTAATTCATTACACTTCATTGTCCTCTCCTTGCATTCATCATATAGAACCTACAAACCTCTCCAAGTGTCTTTTAATAGTCCCTTAAAATAGAAGCCCTTTATAACTATTCAGTTGAATAATATAGTAAAGAAGGTGCGATATACATACTCTAGATGATTACGGAAGAACGATTTCCGATAGTATGAATATTCGTTTAAGTAATGAAAAATTCATGAGCTAAGCATGGAATTTATTAGATACGAGAAATACACTGAAATGTTACGTGAATTAAAAGAAAATAAATAGATATGGGGAAAGCCAAGAGGAAAGAATAATAAAAAGGAGCGCTAAACAAGCTCTTTATTGTTGAAAATGTAAAAAACAGATACAGTTGAACCATTCTATTAAAACATCCTGTTAAAGATAGGTTTTCTAGCCTTCCTTAACAGGATGTTACTATTTATTCGGTTTCAGTTGTTACAATCTTCATTCCATTATCAATGAGATAATCTACAAAGCTTATTGGAGTTTTCATATCTGTTATCAATACATCAATTTCAGATAAGTCTGCTGTTTTATAAATTGCGACAATATCTATCTTGGAATGATCTGCAAGTGCAAATGCTTTTTGTGCATTTTTAATCATCAACCTACGGAATTCCGCTTCATCTAAATGATAATCAGTGAATCCGGCATCCAATGATAATCCTCCAACACCTATAAATGCCTTATCGATAAAAATATCTTGGATGCTCTTATTACTAATTGGGCCAGATAATGACAGCTCTTTCCCTCTTAACTCCCCACCGCACATAATAACCTTTATCTCGGGGTTATTTGCTAATTCAATCGCAATTAGCAAGGAATTTGTTATAACAGTTAAATCTTTCTTCGATTCTAATTTCTTAGCCATCGATAATGTTGTAGTTCCAATATCTAGAAAAATAGCATCGCCATCTTCTATAAATGATGCGGCCTTTTCCCCGATATATTGCTTTTCCGTAACACTTGTATTATCTCTTGCTGAATAGGGAGGTTCAATATTAGTTCTATTTAGTACCGCTCCACCATGTACTTTTTTAATGATACCATCCTTATCAAGTTCGGATAAATCCCTTCGTACCGTTTGTCTTGTAACACCCAAACTTTCCGAAAGTTCCGAAATTCGAACAGTACTTTCCTTTTTTAATTGATCTATAATTCGTTTATGGCGTTCTTCCTGTAACATAAAACTCACCTAATTCTGTAAGAGATTTTTACTACTAAATTTTATTGTCTTCACATTACTCGACAGGCGTAAATAGGGATTGAACGTTTTCTGCAAATTCACCTGCAGATTTTTTGACTGTACCTCGCATTAGTACGTCACCTAGAGAAGCTAGTCTTCCTGTCATTTGCAAATTCATATCATAATTTATTTTCGTTTGATTTGGTTCTAATTCTTCTAATTTAACCTTCATTGTAGTTTTAAATTGGCCTGCTAATTTCATTGGCTTTCCAAGCATTTCTACATTTAATTCTTCTTCCTCAATAGCCTCTTTTAAAAAGCCATTTGCTTTAAAGTTAACTTTCATGAATGCTGTCTTCACTTCCATATTAGCCTCGTACTCAGTTTCACTCTTAGCTATCAAATCTTTACAACCCGGCAAACAGCTTGCCAATTTCTCAACATCCATAAATACTTCCCATACATTTTTCCTGCTAGCATCAATTATAAATGAATCTGTTACTTTCATAAAGTATTCCTCCTCTAGTTAGTTAAAAATGATTTAATCATACCTTCTGTTTGTTCTGAAAAAACGTCATAATCTTCCATGATCGTACAACTTCCAAGTGCAATAACACCCGGCATATTTGTTCTACCAGCTTGATCAACCTTAATATATTGCTCATGATCTAAATCTATCATTGAGCCTTTCAAATAAAATGTACTTGGTATTGTACCTTCACTGAAAATCAATGTATCACAGGTAAAGGCAACCATTTTCCCACTATTTAAATCAACCATTTCCACTGCCTGAACTCGACTATTTCCTTTAATATTCATAACTTTAAACTCACTGCTACTAACCTTTTGAACCTCAACCTTTTTTCCTTCTAAAAGAGTTGCTATAGCCTTTGACGTTTTATTATTTTCCATTACTATTAGCTTCGATCCTGGTAGATAGTCTCTTTCTATCAAGCCTATAGCCATAGCTGGCGTCATAACCCCAGAAGGTCTGGAACCAGAAATTTTATGAGCTTCTCTCGGCTTTTCAAGTGCTCCGGTACACAAAATGACATGCTCCGCTTCAATATCCTTACTTCCTTGAGGAGTTTGAACACTGATTTGATGTTTTTCGTCATCTTCCCCTGGGAAAAATCCTACTACAGTTGATTGATACCAAAATTCATATGGTAAATCATTCGATTTTTCAAGTAGTTCTTTTTCTTTTTTAAACTCCGCCTGATCAAACAAGCTAGAAAAGGGTCCGCCAGGTTTTTTTTCATAATCAATAATTAGAACATCTTGAATGTCCAGTTCATATGCAATATTTGCCGCCTTTAAGCCTGACATACCTGCACCTAATATAACGAATTGATAAGACATTACTTTTAATTCCTCCCTGCTGTTACATAAGATTGTTGTAAACCTTTTAATGGCTCGTCCGAAATCTTCTCATGTTCATTTAGCAAATCTAATATTTTAGGAACACAACAATTGCCTTGACACTCTCCAAGTGTAGCTCCGGTTCTTCTTTTAACTCCGTCTATTGTAGTAGGAGGAATTGGTCCTTCAATAGCTCTTTCTATTTCTCCTCTAGTAATAGAACGGCACAAACATACAATTTCACCAGTTTCTTCTTCTTCGTCACTGAATAAATTAGGAATTTCCGTCATGGTAGTATTTTTTTCAACGAGTGTTAGACCTGCTGTTTCCAAATTTTCTATGACCATTTCTGCTATACCTGGAGAAGCCGATAACCCAGTTGAACGAATTCCTGCAGCATGTACCATATGTTGATCAACTTCAGATGGACGAATGACAAAATCTCCTGTACTACAGACAGCTCTAACACCTGCAAATTGTCGAATACTTTCATATTCTGATACTCCAGGTATTAGCTTATTACACTCAGTTAACACCTCTTCTATCCCCTCTTCAGTTGTCGACCTGTCATCCTTATCATCCTGATCTTCAGCAGTTGGCCCTAAAAGGAAACCACCAAACACTACTGGTGCGACTAATTTGCCTTTAGATTTTGCTGTAGGTACTGGAAGAATCACTTGAGAAATTTCAATAGGCTCTTCTGTTAAAACGAATTGACCCTTTCTAGCCATGATGGTAAAGCTATTATCACCTATGAGTCTTGCTATATGATCTGAATAAACGCCAGCTGCATTTACTACATACTTAGTAAAAATGAAACTGCCATCTTCTAATATGAGTTTGAATCCTTCTGCATGCTTTTCAATTTGTTCAACACCATTACCCAAATACAACTCCGCACCATTAAGTACTGCGAGTTCACCGTATGAACGGGTAGCTGTAAATGGATCACAAATTGCTTCACCAGGTATAGAAAGACCACCTATCACTTTATCCGTTATTGCAGGATTCATTTCCTTTATAGCTTCTTCAGATAACCATTCCGTTTCAACACCATTTTCTTTTGCATTAGGAATGTATTTCTGTTCGATTATTTCCTTATCTTCTTCATTTGTGGCAATCATAACAGCACCACATGGTATAAATGGAATTTTTAATTCTTCAACAAGTTGAGGCCAAATTTTTCTGGAACGCTCCAAGCATTCAGCTTCCACTGTATTTGGTGGCGCATCAAAACCTGTATGAATAATACCACTATTTGCCTTACTTGCTCCTTCACATAGGTCAGGTTCTTTTTCTACTAAAGCGATATCTAAATTATAAAACGATAACTGTCTTAAAATTGCTGTTCCAACTACTCCACCACCAATTACTACAACATCTTTTGTGTCTAATTCCATTATGTGATTCCTTCTTTCTTAATTTAATAATTAGTTAAAACTTATGCACGATATATTTCTCATCTCAATCCCTAGCAAGCGTCACTTCTCTTACTTGATAATGATCTAAATCTGAAAAGGGATAAAAGTCTTTAGGCAATCGTTTAAATGGCAATGATTTTAAATCAACACTTGCAGCACCGGGTGTTTCCGTCTCATATATGTTATCTGTTAACAGACTATAAGCAGCTCTAAAAGAAGTACATGCCTTTACTATTAACAGTTCTTGCAGAGTCGGCTCCATTCCAAATGCTCTAAATAACTGTGGATCTCCATTTCCGAAAATATGATGACAGACAAGAATATTAATATTTCCTACTTGTAAAACAGCCGAAAGACCAATATTATTAATCATGCCGCGGCCGGCAGGACCCTCCTGTATGAATATGCCATCGTGTAAGGACTTAATATAACATTCAACCTGAATTGGTTGATGCATTTCAGGATACTTAGTACCACCAATAGAGAATTTCGCTGTTTTACCTACTCCAATTTCGTGTGCACGAACAGCAGCAGGCGCATCTGTAACGACACATGCCGTTTTCAAATCAGACTGTTTATGCAATAGTCTTTGAATTACCGCGACACTATCTCCTGTAGCCCCTGCATTAGTAGAGTCCGCTGAATCAACTAATACTACAGGCTTTTCATATTTACTTTGTTCAGTCAAATCAATTACTTCATCAATTGAATATAGATTAGGCTTGAATACTTTCCGCATATCAAATAACTTTTGCGCTAATTCAATAGCATATTGCTTGGCGTTTTCTTCAGCATCGTCAATTACTAATACTGACGAACCTCCTTCTGTAACATCCAACCATGGTTGCATTTGGTATACTGAGAAATCCAATATTTTCCCTGTTTCTTCTAATTCCTTACCATGATCTATTAATGTAGAAAACGGGTCAGAATTCGTCGTATAGGTACTAGCAGGTACAATCATCGGGATGTGAACTTTAACCATTTTTGGTTTATTTTCATCCAATAAACAAGATAATCCTAATTTTGCTGTTCTATATCCTGTCTCAAAGTGATCTAAATGTGGGTACGTTTGGTATCCACAAATAATATCCGTATCCTTGATCATTTGATCTGTTATGTTTGCATGTAGATCAGTTGAAGCTGCTATTACAACATGATTACCAACAACTTTTCGGATAGAATCTATAATAAAGCCTGAGCAATCATCATAAGTTGTTGTTTGAGTAGCACCGTGCAATGATATGAATACCGCATCAACAGGATGATTTGCTTCAATAATTTGTATTGACTCTGTCACAAAATGATCTACTACAGCTTGATCAATCGGCCCGCCACTCATTGTAAACATTGAACATCCTGGAATAGCCTGTACATGTGATTCTTCAAGTGCTTTAAACATACCTGCTAAGGCACATGGTTTGTCCAATAAATTAATTGAAATTTCTTCACCTTTGTACATATGCCCTCTTTCAAAATAATCAATTGTGCTGACAACAGGATTAAAACTATTCGTTTCCTGATGAAACTCTATCACAACAGCCTTCATGAAAAACCTTCCTTTCTAATTTCTGTTTTCTTACTCGTCATTTAATGTACTGAACATTTCTTTCAATGTAGGATATAAATCCTTAAATATATGGAATAGCTTGTCATACTGCTCCTCGAATGCTTCTTCAAATGTATAGGTTCTTTCTATATTAATTTTATTATTAACTTCATTGAAATCTTCGCAAACTCCTAACCCGATCATTGCACAATAAGCAGTTCCAATTGAACCTGCATGCCGTGGACTCTCCGGTATATATACTGGAATCTTAAGAATATTTGCCATCATTTGCATCCATCTGTCACTACTAGCACCGCCACCTACTACACGAATAGAATCAACTTTTCTTCCAACCTCTTTTTGGTGATTTTCCAGTTTCCAACGTAACATAAAACAAATCCCTTCCATAATTGCACTAATGAAATGTCTACGATCATGTTGATTCGTTACATTGAGAAACACTGCTTTTGCATTTTTGGAAAGAGGTGTTAATTCACCATGAATCCATGGTGCCGCTATCAAGTTCAATGAACCCGGTGGAACGCTTTCAATTTCCTTATTGATAAAATCATATATATATCCACCCATTTCTGCCTCTTCTGCCCTATAAAACTGATGGATAGCCCAATCTAGCGTTAGAGATGCGGATTGAATCGCATAAACCATCATCTCTTTTTCTTGATCGAATGATTGATACATCTCCCCAATATCATTCTTTCGTTCTGATGTAATGGTGCTGAACCAGCCTGAAGAGCCAAGGTAAATATGATTGCTATTTAAATTACTACAGCCAGCACCAATCGCAACTGCAGGAATATCTCCACATCCTCCAAAAACTGGAGTACCTTCTACCAATCCTAATTCTTGTGCCGCCTTTTTAGTTAGTCCTCCAACTTCTTCAGTTGGTAAAACTAAAGGAGGAAATTTGTGTTGATCTAATTCGGCAGCCTCCATAATTTGATCATAATAAAGTTGTAAATCCTCATTTTCTGAGTAAATTAAATTATTAGTTAGATCAACAGCCTTCATACCTGTAGCTTTAAATTTTAAAAAAGAATTTACTTCAAGGAACTGATTCGTTTTTTTATATATATCAGGCATGTTTTCTTTAACCCACATCAGCCTAGGCCAGTATTCCTGTTGATGCATAACATCTGTATTCAATTTTTGATTTAATTCCTCGGCCTGCTTAGCAGCACGTCCGTCAAGCCAAATAATATTATTATAGAGTACTTTATCTTGGTCATCTAATGGAATAATACCTTTCCATTGTGTTCCAAACGCAATTCCTTTTATTTGTTCTGGTAAGACTTCCAATTTATTCAAAGCATTATTGATAGCGATACTAACAGCATTCCAGTAGTCATCTGGATCTTGTTCAACCCAACCTGGTTCTGGATTGATCAAACCATATCCTTCGGTAGAAACACTGCAAACTTCTCCATCAAAATTTACCAATGCCGCTTTAACTCCACTAGTACCAAAATCAAAGGATGCAACATACGAAGTTGGCATAAACGATAACTCCTTTCAACTCAACTTTATCTAATAAGAAATAATTATAAACATTTCTCAGGAAACAAGTTACAAAATGTTGTTTATTTTTCTATTTTGTAACCTTATTATCGGCAAAAAAATATTAATTGTCAACCCAAATTCACAGAAAAATAAATATAAATCATTTTATCATGGAATAAATTACCTGTATTTTACAATTTACCCTGTTTCATTCCTTTAATTAAGCATTTAAAATGATTTACTAAAAACCGAAAAATATGTTGACATTTGTTTTATTTAAGTTAATATTGATTACTATAACGACCAATTAGTTACAAATAATAACATTTTGGATGATAAGGAGTGATGAATACAATTTTTTTAAAATTCAGTATGTAAGGGATTACATTTTAAAGAGAATGATTGGAGTGGGTTTATTTGATTGAAAAGTCTATAATGCTCGGTTTGTTTTTAGTTATCTTAATTATTATTTCGTTTAGGTCATATAAAAGAGTTAAAACTTATAATGACTATAACCTTGCAGGTAGAAATACTGGTTTGCTACCTTTAGTAGCTACTTTAGGATCTGCTGAATTTAACACAGCAACATTAATTGGTGGAGCTTCGGTTGCCTATATGTTTGGAACAATCGGTATATGGTATACTTCTTTAATTTTCATTCCCGTATTTAGCATATACGCTTTCACCGTTGCAAAAAGATATAGAAGACTGAATATTTCTACCATAGCTGAATTTTTTGATAAAAGATTTAAAGGGAAGAACTCTGAGTTAACGAGAGCACTAGCAAGTTTTGTAACACTTACCTTTACCTGGATAGCTCCCGCTACATATTTAGCAGGTTTATCTGTAATTGGCACTGTTCTGTTAGATGTAGATCCATTATGGATGGTAATAGGAGTTACGCTCATTTGCTTAGTTTTAAGCTTAACTGGGGGATTATTAACTGCTATATCATTCGACATTGTCGCATATATAATGATTCTAATTTTTATTCCATTCTTATTCTTTGTTAGTTGGAATGTATCGGGAGGATTTGGCGCTTTATCCGATGTGTATGAATCGAAATATCTATCATTCAAACCTGTTTGGGATCTTAAAGACTATGGATTTGCCGCTATTTTAACTTGGGGGTTACAAAATATTCTCTTATATATTGCTGCTCCATGGTATGGTCAAAGGGTATTTTCCGCCAAAAATGAAAAAGTCGCCTATAAAGCGATGCTTATTAATACGGTTCTAATCGTAATTCTTTATGGATTAGTCGCTCTTACAACTATGTTTAGTAGAGTTGTATTACCTGACTTAGATAGCCCTGAATACGCATTACCTACCTTAATCTTAAATTATTTACCACCAATTCTACAAGGATTTCTATTAGTAACATTGCTTTTAGTTGGAATTAGTACAATGATAGCAATATGGAATTCTGCAGTATCAATTGTCATTAACGATATCGTGAGTAGGTACTTCGCCAAAAACAAGAGTGACAAGTACTACATCAACGCTAGTAGAATTGTTTTCGTTATCCTAGGTATTTCCACTTTAGTATTTGCATTAACTTTTGTAGGTAATATTTTACTAGCCCTAACGTATATTTCTGTTTACACTGCTTTACTGGCTTTCCCTATTTTAGCAGGTTTCTTTTGGAAGAAATTCAATACACAAGCAGCTTTATTCTCCCTGATTATCGGGATAATATATGTAACAATTGCTCTATTAAACAACTTCCCTTATCATTTAATTAGCCCAATTGGTGTCTTATTAAGTGTTATTACAGGAATTGTTGTGACTTACCTAACAAAATCAGAAGAAAATGAGGAATATGTTATATCATTCTTTAAGACAGTGGGGAATAAAGAAAAGTAATTAAACTAAATATTCCTTCATAATATAATTAATAAGACATGCTCCCCCTATAAGTGGCTCGATTTAAAATCTCGCTTACGTATAAGGGGTGTTTTTATGGATACAACTTGTTTTATTATTGCATATTTAATCATATTATTACCTATCTGCTAATTTTTTCAACATATCACCAAAGTTATCAAGTAAATGATACAACCCATCAATAAAATCTGGATCTACACCTTTGATTCCATCCAATCTTTCCCATCGCCCTTCTTCTTTCTTATAATTCATTATTATAAGGTACTCATATATTAATAATTTCTAGTCTTTTCGTTACAGACTTAAAGCTTTATGTGTTTCACTTTTTCATTTTTTTCATGTATAATATAAGTAGTTAGACAGTATAATAAGACTGGATAGTTAAACTATCCAGTCTTCAGTGTAATTGCCATTCAAAGTGGCGACATTTAAGAATGATTAATAACCACCCCTAACTTGTCAGAGTATTCAGGTGGTTATTTTTCTTTGGCTATATACGTCAACAGTGCTATTACTAGCAAACTGAAGTTAATCATTATGAATAACGATTCGAATATAGACATAGGCATCACCCCCTTTCTAGAAAAGGGATTAGCCACCACCTTGAATACTTTATTACACTAAATTTAGTATAACAGATATTTCGTTTGACATTCGATTTAATTTTCGATAATCATCATTGATTTATCTCTTCTCTGTCACAAGCCATTTCATGCATATTTCGCAATGATAGTAACTAGTTCCCTACATGTCTCAGCCTCAAGCGTTGCATGCATCTCCCGTTATCACACTGTTTGTTTTTGCATCTTGCTACATGCTAAAAACT
>JAPFCO010000416.1 GCA_026169505.1 Pseudogracilibacillus sp. | reverse complement strand
TGGATTAGATCCAAAAACAGAACGAGAGTTACTAGATACGATGTTAACTGCAACAAAGGATAAAACGATTATTTGGGTGACGCACCATTTAGCAGGTGCTGAAATGATGGATAGAATTATTTTTCTTGATCGAGGAAAAATTGCCCTATATGGGACGCATTCGAATTTAATAGAATCGAATGATTATTATCGTTCTTTATATGAAATGGATCAAATAATGTGACGTAAAATGATTTGAAAAAAACGTTATATTTATCCGACCTTAATCAACTTTATCATACGGATTTATTGCCACATCTCTACAATATGTAGTTTCGTTGTAACATTCTGAACTACACAGCGTAGCGTCGTAGCTGTTTTTTGTAAAGATGGAATTGATTCACATCTTATAATTAATGATAAAAATGCATCAAAAAAGTTGTTCATGAAAACTTTTTGATGCATTTTTTTAATATTTTCGATTAGCATAGAGGTGATCCAATACTTGTTATTGCCATGTTAGAGATATCTTGATCTGTTATCCTACGAAGGAAAAGAAACAAACATTTTAATAACCTTTGTAATAAAACTGGCAGTAGCAGAAATGGATGTATAGAATACGATCAAAAATAAGGATGTGTCATCGAAAAATGTATAAGTTATGATAAGTAATAAATAAAATAATGATAATGGGATGATAATCCATCTTTTAATGAAAAACACTCCAATAATAGAAACGATAATAACACAGATAGGAAAAATACATAATAAGAAAACATCCGACTTGAAAATGTCTAACATCTTTAGATCACACCTTATGATTCGCGATTTTATATGTAACGTACAACACAATTATAGGAAAAGAAACATCGTAAGAGGATATTGATGCTTTCTTAACTACTAAAGTAAGAGAGGCAAAACTTTATATGATTTGTAACGAGAAAAATCTATATACTAACTATACGTTGTTTTTTGAATGCGAGCAAATCAAGCAATATGGATGAGCAAGATTCAGTTTGTCTTATAGTTTCTTAATATTCTTTGTAAAATCCATCAACGTAACAAAGAATCATATTGAATTCAGTTAATAGGTAGGCTATACTTTTAACAGATGGAAATTTAAAATTTTATCCCATCTATTCAACAAAAGGTGTAAGCGATTACAGTGGAGGGAAAGTAGACTTTTATACTATGAATTGGGAGGTTTTACGATGTTTGATACGAAGCAATTATCTCATTATATTGATGGAGAGTGGGTAGAAGGTGGTGAGTTTACAAGTGTGATAAATCCAGCTACGAAAAAAGAAATTGTCCAGATTCCATTAGCAGATGCAAGTAAGGTAGATGAAGCAGTAGCCACAGCAAAAAGAGCTCAAAAGGAATGGGCACTAGTCCCAGCTCCACAACGTGCCGAAGTATTATTTGAAGTAGGGCGTTTGATGAAGGAAAAGAAAGAACATTTAGCTAATGCTTTAACATTAGAAAATGGCAAAGTATTAGAAGAGGCACGTGGAGAAGTGCAAGAAGGTATCGATATGGCGTTTTATATGGCGGGAGAAGGGCGCCGATTATTCGGTCATACGACGAATGCAGAATTAAAAGATAAATTTGCGATGAGTGTAAGGGCACCAGTCGGAGTAGTGGGCATTATTACACCGTG
This sequence comes from Pseudogracilibacillus sp., assembly GCA_026169505.1. Lineage (GTDB taxonomy): Bacteria > Bacillota > Bacilli > Bacillales > Amphibacillaceae > Pseudogracilibacillus. Next base: position 2,169 of record JAPFCO010000416.1, on the reverse strand, counting down.
GAATTTTCCAATTGCGATAGCGACTTGGAAGTCATTTCCAGCCATCGTTGCTGGTAATACAGTAGTATGGAAGCCAGCAACAGAAACACCTATAATGGCGTTTGAGTTGGCTAAGATTTTTGAACAAGCAGGATTGCCAAAAGGTGTTGTCAATGTTGTTTTTGGAAAGGGAGGAACTGTTGGTGATGCAATGGTACATCATCCGGATATCCGAGTTATCTCATTTACAGGGTCAAATGAAACTGGCAGTCATATTGCAGGAGAATGTGGACGACAACTAAAAAAGGTATCATTAGAAATGGGTGGGAAAAACGCAGTTATTGTCATGGATGACGCTGATTTATCATTAGCGGTTGAAGGAATTCTTTGGAGTGCGTTTGGTACGAGTGGACAGCGTTGTACAGCGTGTAGTCGTGTGATCGTTCATGAAAAAGTGAAAGATGAATTAGAACAGCGTCTACTAACAGAGATGAAAAAATTAACGATTGGAAATGGTATGGATGAAGCAAATAAAGTCGGCCCAATTATTAATCAAGCAGGATTAGATAAAATTAATGATTATATGAAAATTGGCAAAGAAGAGGGTGCAATATTACTAGCGGGAGGATTTGAATTAACAGAAGGTGACTTTGCGCAAGGTTATTATTTTGCTCCAACCTTATTTACTGATGTGAAGATTGACATGCGCATTGCCCAAGAGGAAATTTTTGGTCCGGTCGTATCATTAATTCCAGTCGGATCTTTTGAGGAAGCGATAGAAGCTAACAATGATGTTGCTTATGGATTGTCGAGTTCTATTTTCACAAATGATGTGAATCAAGTATTTAAGGCACAACGTGATTTAGATACTGGGATTGTTTATGTGAACGCCGGAACAACGGGTGCCGAGATTCATCTTCCATTTGGTGGTACAAAGGGAACAGGTAATGGACATCGGGATTCAGGAGTGCAAGCATTAGATGTATTTACAGAATGGAAAGCAGTCTATGTTGACTACAGTGGAAAACTGCAACGTGCGCAAATTGATACAGAGTAATAGGAACGATTTCGTTAGTAGAACTATATAGTAAAAGTAAGTTAAAAACGAGGAGCTGATTGGATGAAAGTAGGTGTCTTAGGAGCAGGGTTAATGGGAAAAGAAGCAGCTAGAGATCTCGTATTAAGTGATAATGTCAAAGAAGTTGGTTTAGCAGATCTTCAATTAGAACGAGCAGAATCGGTTTGTAAACAATTTTCTGCTGACAAAATTACTGCTTATAAAGTCGATGCAAGTAATCAAGCGGAATTAGTACATTTTATTGGTTCTTATGATGTGGTTATAAATGCACTTTTTTATAGTTTTAATAAAGTTGTTGCTCAAACAGGCATTGAGCTAGGTGTCAGTGTTATTGATTTAGGCGGTCATATAGGTCATGTTACTGATGATGTTTTAAAATTGGATGAGGCAGCAAGGAAGCAAGGGGTCACAATCATTCCTGATTTAGGGGTTGCACCAGGTATGATTAATATTTTATCCGGTTATGGTGCGAGTAAATTAGATGAAGTGACATCATTAAAACTGTATGTTGGCGGGATCCCGTTACAGCCAGAAGCCCCACTAGGTTATAATCATGTGTTTTCGATGGAAGGATTATTTGATCATTATACAGATCCATCCTTCATCATTCAACATGGTAAGGAAGCCAATGTTCCTTCACTATCAGGGATTGAGGAAATTTACTTTGATCAATTTGGTCCATTAGAAGCTTTTCATACATCGGGTGGAACATCCACTTTATCGCAATCCTTTCCAGAATTAGATACATTAATGTATAAAACGATTCGCTATCCAGGTCATGCGGAAAAATTTCAATTATTAGTTGATTTAGGATTAACGAAAAGAGATAAAACCGTATCTGTCGATGGGGTAGAGGTAAGCCCAAGGTCTATGTTACTTAAGGTGCTTGATCCGATTGTGTCATTAGGTGAAAAGGATGATGTTGTATTATTACGTGTACTTGTATCTGGAATGAAAAATAATCAAACCATTACGTACACGTATGAGATGGTTACGTTTAAAGATCAAGATACGAATGTAACTGCAATGGCCCGAGCAACAGCAAACACGATCTCGATTGTTGCCCAAATGATTGCAAGTGGAGTTATCTCTAAAAAAGGTGTATATCCACC
>JAPFCO010000263.1 GCA_026169505.1 Pseudogracilibacillus sp. | reverse complement strand
CTGCATTCTCTGGAGCGACTTGTAACACTTGTTGCACATAAGATGGGATGAAAATAATCGTCGCTAAGAAACCACCAGACAAAAACCCTAGCAATAAAGTGAGTCGAAAGGATTGCTTCTGTAACAAGGAATACGCAATAATTGGATCCCCGCCTCGATATTCCAATGCTTTTTCATGTGATAAGAAGAATAGAAGACTAAGGAATCCTCCAATAATAAAGGGAAGTACGTCCAAACTTATTATGCTAGTAAATAGTTGCTCACTATTAATATTTGTAATCCCTAACATAAATGCGATAATCGTAAAAGATAGTAATATAACACCTTTCGTGTCTAGCCTAGCTTCAGAAGGTTCACTTACTTCATCTAATTTAATCCAACCCATGATGATGAGGAAAATGGCAATTGGAATATTAATATAAAACAACCATTGCCAGTTTCCAGTTAGATGCAGTATAATTGCTCCGACATTTGGGCCGATTACCGCAGAAATCCCGTGCATACCACCTAATAATCCTAATACTTTCCCATGATGTTGCTTTGGCATTGTTGCTAATACATAGGAACTACCGATAATAAAAATCCCACCACCGCCAATTGCTTGAATGAAACGCGCAACAAGTAGAATGGTAAAATTAGGGCTAATTGCTACTAAATATGAGCCAATCCCAAATAACAGTACTTCAATTATAAATAACTTTTTGCGCCCGTAATTATCGGATAACTTCCCAATAACTGGAACTGATATCGCAATTCCTAAAGTGTATAATGTTACCGTCCATGCTCCCCAAGCTGGTGAGACATCGAATGACGTATAAATCGTTGTCAACGCAGCACTAATAATACCGTTATCCAATCCTGCCATAAATACCCCAATTGTAAATAATGCAATCGGCCATTTATGAGAAACTTGTCGCTTCAATCAGAACACCTACCTACATCCTTATAATTTCCCAGCTATTTCTAAACTTTTTAGTTTTACTCATCGGCCTAATATGTACACGATAGAATCAATTGACAAGAATAAATTATTGAGAAAAAAAGGCTCTTTTTCAAGAGCCTCGCTGTTTTTAGCCAAAGATGGAGTTAAATAAGTTTTTAAACCAATTAACTACTTTGTCCCAAAAACCTTCATCTATGTTAATATCACCTAATCTGTCTTTTATCGTTGAAGTTAAATCCTCTAATTGATCACGGACTTTGCCGAAGTCAATGTCTAAATCACGCATTTTCTCAAATAAATCAATCAGTAATTGACGATCTTCTTCACTTAATTCAATTTCTAATTTACTTAGTTGTTCTTGTATAATCTCTTCTACATCTTCTCGTGTTGCCGGATTTTGTTCGGCGATTTCCTTCTTAATTTCTGTCATTAATTCAGTTACTTTTTCCTGTGATATGCCTTCTTTTTCAGCTAACTCCGTTGAAAGAGACAGCTCCTCATTAGCAACTTCCATTCTTCCCTGATCAAGCTCAGCACCACTTGCATCATAAGCTTTATAAATACCTGTTAATGCCGAATGACCGGATACTGTTACAGGAGAAGCGACTTCAATTAATGCATTTTCAATTCCTGCTGTTAGTAACGCATTACTGTACATCTCACTTGTTACTTCAGTTATATTATCTGCAGTTACGATATTGACAACAATACCATGACCTTTATCTTCTTGAGTAATCTTTACAGATGAAAACATTCTTGAATTAGGGTTTCCACCAATATAGTTTTGTAAATCTTGTCCTGTTACAGTATATTCATTTACTTCTTCGGTATTCACTTCTAAGAGTCTTCTTACTTCTTCCTTTTGACCGTCAGAAAGATTACCACCATATACAACAGCCGGTTCACCTAGCAGTTCGTTGATGCTTTCATCTGCACCATGAGCAACTCCAACACCACCAAAAGCTAAACCAAAAAGCAATGTTACGATTAAAAATAACTTACTTATTTGTTTCATTATAAAAATCTCCTTTACATAGCTTATTCATATTTTATGCTTTTACCATCTAAATTACAATTAAAATTATGATAAATGGTATTTTATGGTGTAAATTATGGCTAACTTTTTAATAAACCCATATCACACTAATTATGTGGCGAAGCGAGGCTGATCTAGACAGAAGACTATCCGTTCTACAAGCAAATGCATTGCATGACAACTAGCATTATGATACAAATGGAACATAAGATAAATGCAGAAAGTGATTGATTAGGATGGGAATTGTTATTGTTGATGTATGTAGCGCAAATTTAATTGCGACAATAGATATAGAAGAAATCATTGAACGGGAGTTTCCAGAAGTCGCTGTATTAATGAACAGTTGTTTATCACAATGTGGACTGTGCGCAAACAGTGCCTATGCACATGTGAATGGCAAAATTATTCATGGTAAAACACCGGAACAATGTTTAGATCGAATCCGAGACGAAATAAGAAAAGAATTAGCAGTGTACGCATAAGCGACGGCTAATTCTTTTTTTACATACTTTTTTGTAAGATGTGAATGATATCTTCTTCTGATAAAGGCCTGAAGTTACCACAAGTTGGTGCCATTTCCAGCGTTCTTTTCGCGACCTTTTCAATGCCTGATTTAGGAATATCGTACGCAGTTAAAGTAGAAGGCGCACCCCATGACGTCCATATATCCGACAATTTATCAATACCTGATTGGGCAATTTCCATATCTGATTTGCCCTCCGTTTCAACTGCTAGAACATGTATAGCTAACTGTTTGAAACGAGCGACATTATCTTCATCTAACACATATTCCATCCAGCGTGGGAGTAAGATTCCCATCCCTCCACCGTGTGGAATGTCGTAATAGGCTGATAATGCGTGATCGATATGATGTGTTCCCCAATCACCTAGATATCCCATATTCAATTGATCACTTAATGCGATTGAACTTGCATAAGCAATCGTTTCACGGTATGTATCGTTTTCTAAATCAGCTAGTAGTTTTGGTGTTACAT
>JAPFCO010000146.1 GCA_026169505.1 Pseudogracilibacillus sp. | reverse complement strand
CCCCTATACCTCTCGCTCCATACGGTCCATCTTGTAATGGTGTTTCCACGAATTGAACAAGGTACTTTGGTGCTTCACTTAAACGAAGTACGTCATACGTACGTAGTTGCCCATTCAATACAATACCATCTTCATCAAATAGCAGCGTTTCTCTACTTGCCCAACTCAGGCCCAGGTACATGCCACCACGCATTTGGCCAATAGCAGCTTTTGGATTAATTACTTTACCCGCATCTAAAACAGTGGCCGCATGAATTAGTTGATACGTATGTAATGCTGGATCATACTCTACTTCTACAGCTTGAGCACCTACTGTCCATTGTGGACCCGGCTTTCCATAACCAGTCTCTGGATCAAGTGGTGTTAAATGACGAACAATATGCGAGCCTTTGCCTATAACAAGTCCACCTACTGAATTTCCGTCCGGATATTTATAACCGTTCGCTACATCCTTTATTTTCACATAGAACTCTGGGCTGTCTGTAATATACACAGAGCCATTCCCGACAGATAAATCATCAGGCATAGCTTTTAAAGCTACCGAACCAATTTGTTTTAATTGACGAATGGCATCATCTGCCGCAGCAAGAACCGCTCTTCCTGCCAAATAAGTTGTACTACTTGCAACAGTCTTCCATTGATGTGGATCATATTTCGTGTTGACATCAATCGAAACATGAATCTTTTTCATATCTAACTGTAATCGCTCCGCTAATATTTGCGCTAACGTCGTTTTCGTTCCTTGTCCATGTTCAATCGCAGCACAATTTAAATTCACACTTCCATCTGTATTAAATGTTAAAATAACTCCTGCTGTTGCATTTGGTGGTGTGCTGGATGTTTTCCAAAAGGCACTTATTCCTTTTGTACGGATTTTACCATTTGTTAAAAGTTTCTTCTTAGGCCCTTGCCAATCAATCAGTTTCTTTAACCGCTTGATACAAGCGGATACATCTCCTAAATTACTTGCATTTAAATGTGTCTGAGTTGGTGTTGTATCACCCGGTTTAATCGCATTAATAAGACGAAGATCGATTGGATCAATTTGTAACTTTTTAGCTAATTCATCTAGTGCACTTTCCATCACAAATGTTAATTCTGGATGGCCAAATCCCCTAAATGAAGTCGCATATGGACGATTGGTATACATACAATGTGAATCACAATACACATGATCAATTTTATAAGGTCCAGTACAATCAACTGCTCCTGCTTTACTCATACCGGCCCCCATATCAGAGTATGCGCCACTATCAAAATAAAAATGATATTCCGCTGCCTGTAACACACCAGTTTTTGTCGCTCCCAACTTAATTGTTGCTTGAAGCCCTAGATGAACAGGTGAAGAGATGATATCTTCTTCTCGACTATTAACAAGCCTAACTTTATTACCACCAACAGCAAATGAAGCCAAATAAACAATGAACTCCAATTGTACACAGCCCTTTCCACCAAATGCACCACCAACGTAGGGCGTTTCAACGATAATCTTTCCGGCATCAATATGAAAGAAATCACTTAGCAATTTTCTAACATAAAAAGGACCTTGTGTAGATGATTCAATCCGAACTTTCCCATCTTTACCAATTTCCGCTGTCGCTACTCTCGGTTCAAGTGCCATATGATCGGATGGATTAAAGGCAAATTCCTCTTCTATTATTACTTCGCTAGCTTTCCAACCTTGCTCCATATTTCCTTTCCTGATTTTAGTTTTATTTGCGATATTCGTATTGGGAATGGCATGAGCACCTTCTACCATGGCAATATAACTTCCTAGCTCTTCATGAATAAGAGGAGCATCTGCTTTTACCGCTTCTCGTGGGGATTGAATGATTGGAAGCTCCTCATAATGCACATCAAGCAAGTTTGCTGCATATTTAGCTTGATGTGCATAATCAGCAACAATCGCCGCAACCGGCTCCCCATAATAACGGACTTTTTTATAAGCTAACGGTGGCCGATCGGCGATTAACGGTCCAACAGGATAAGGAAAGTCTTCCCCTGTAATAATTGCATGAACACCTGGCGCTTCGAGAGCTGTTTCTAACTGATGAATAGTAAAATTAGCATGAGCTTTTTTACTTGTATGTAAAGCAATTTGTAATTCACCTAGCTTAGCAGAGTCGTTCGTAAACCTTGCCTTCCCATATGCTTTATCACGAATATCTACTCGTTCAATACCTTTCCCTACATAAGTATATGCCGTCTGCTTCATATCATCATATCCTTCACATCGTTTTACATTCCTTCCTATTTTATCCACCTATTCTATAAGTATTCACGAAAAAAAGCCTATCGAGTTTCCCTGACAGACTTTACAGCAAAATATCAATTATAAACCAAATGATCATCACCACTTGGATAAACCCTTTTGCAATCGCCCCACTTAAGAACCCTGCTAATGCGCCAATTGCGGCTAAAGATGCTTCCTTAGCTGTTTTATGTTGCATCATTTCAATAATAAATACAAACAGAAAAGGAACAATAATCACCCCAATAGGAGGATAAACAAACACCCCTATAATAATTCCAACTATTGCTCCCCACTGACTCGCCTTTGTACCACCTAGCCTCTGAACAAAGTAATGGTTCGTGATAAAGTCTGCAACAAATAAAATGATTGTAAAAACGACCATCGCTATCCAAAACAAGTTGGACAGTCCTTCGGGATTAAGTGCAAAATGATATAATAAAAAGCCGCCCCACAGAACAACTACCCCTGGAATAATTGGAACCACTAGACCGATAAAACTAGCAATAAATAAAACGACAACACAAACCCATATCAACATATCCAATGCTTCACACACCTATTTTATTTTCAACTAGCTTCTCTTCTAAACATCGTCGAAATCTTCATCTCTTCCTTATTTATAACCCGCTTGAAATTCTCTACATGTCGCACTAAAAATAGTATAGTAAATAGAACAGCTATCAAT
>JAPFCO010000460.1 GCA_026169505.1 Pseudogracilibacillus sp. | reverse complement strand
TATTACTGCTAAATTCCCTTCTTCAAGGTGAATTGACTGATGAACAATATGTTCAGATTTTAAAAGAAGCAGGTTGTTATATAAATGACGCAGTACTGGGATCGGTTGATCGAATTTTATCGTTAGCATTTTTTGATGATAAATCGAAGCCTAATAAAGTGAGCTATGGTGACACAGAGATTACTGAACATCATGCAGGTAGTTATCGGTTTAATGATAAAATCAAGGCAGAATTAGAGAACAATGATTTTAAGATATTGTTTGAAGATGCTATTAAAACGGGGCTACTTAAAGCAGAACAATATGATGCAAGTCAGCCATTTACCATTGGCTGTCGTTATGAACGAAAAGATGCTTGTCGTTTGCTAAACTTCAACAAGTGTGTTCCAGGTCAAAACATTGGCGGATATTTTATTGATAAAGATCACGATACGTGTCCAATTTTTATCACATATCATAAGAGTGAAAACATTAGCGAAACTATTCAATACGGTGATTATTTCAAGAATCCAAGTGTGATGCACATGTATTCAAAGAATAAGCGGCGGATTGAGGGAGCTGAGATTCAAAAACTTTACCGTGGTGTTGAAGAAGGCAAGCCAGCATTGGACATGCACATGTTTGTTAAAAAGTCTGATGATGAAGGGACCTCATTTATCTATTTAGGGCCATGTGAAATTATTAAGGATTCAATGCAGCAAGAGTTCTCTAAACGCCAGGATGGCAAAGAGGATCCGATTGTTTCAATGGATCTGAAATTAGCTGTCCCAGTTGATGCGGATAGATACTATATGTTGACAGAAAAATAGTAGGCATCATTATATAATTTTCGGGTATAATAATATACGTCTATTAAATTATGAAATGGAAACATATAATGCCTATTACAAAGTATCAAGTTTATTATCGAAAATTGAAAGATATATTGAATAGTATAAAGGATAGGGAAGGGTATCCTAATGACTCCTTAGCCTTTGCACACTGGTTTTTGAAGCATCAGGTTGGATTAGATGATCAACAAATTGGTGAAGTTATAATTGATGGGAATGGTGATTATGGAATAGATGCTGTATATTTGAATGATAAGAAATTGCATGTATATCAATTTAAGTTTCCAACAGAAAAAAATATCAATAAGGAAATAGAGCAAGGTGATATACTGAAAACATTTAATGGCTTTGATGCATTGGTTGATAACAAATATAAATCTGGTAAAGCTAATAAAAGTTTTATTGCAATGAAAGAGTATCTGCGTGACGAAGAAGTATATGAATTTAACATAAATTTTGTTAGTTATAATAAAGGAATAAAATCAAATGCAAATGTAGAAGTATTAAGGAACAGAAGTTCTCAATATGAAGATGATTACGATTTTAGATATAAACTTTATGATAGAGATACTATACTAAATATTTTTGAAAAATCTCAAAAAAATACTTCTGTAGATGTGAAACTAACATATAAAAATATGGCGAATTCTTATGCAGGAGAAAATATTGAATCCAGCGTAGGTGTTGTTAACGCGGCAAAACTTGTAGAGTCTGTCAAAGATGAATTGTCTGTTGTTTTTGATGAAAATATTCGATTATATGAAAGTGATTCAAAAGTGAATGAAGGAATCTATAAAACTGCTAGTGGAAATGATACATCGGGAATGTTTTATTATTACAACAATGGAATAACATTTATCTGTGACGATTATAAGAATAGTCCCAATAATAACACGTTATTTATGAAAGGGGCCTCTATTGTTAATGGGTGTCAAACGGTGACGACTTTGGCACGAGCATATGATGACTCTAGGTTAAGAGATGATGCAGATCTTTTAGTAAGAGTAATAAAGATAAAAAAATATAGCGAACGAGCCAAAATAACAAAATATTTAAATTCGCAGACACAAATTAAAGAAAGCTATTTTATAGCAAATCATCCAATTGTGAGAGATCTACAGGAAGATTTATTGAAAGATAATTATTATCTTGAACGACAAACTAATGAACTATCTCATAAACAGAAATACGATTCTGAATATTTAAAGGGGAAAGAATTACAAGTATTAAAATTGTCAGATGTAATTCAACGTTATACAGGATATTATGTTGATAAATACGCTCATATTGCCAAGAGTGGTAAGGGAGCATTATTTGAAAATGATAATATTGAAGAAATATTAGGGGAGATTAATGCTGCAAAGGTAATCAAGTCGCTTGAAACATATGAAACGATTTCAGGTGTAATTACGTCGTACAGGCGTATGCGAAGAAATAGTGAAAAAAATGATTTTTTACATTATCTAGGTGTAAAAAAAGAAGAATTTATATTTAATGAGTATTTATTCGTTAATACAACGGATATTCTATTACTAAATACGGTTCATAAGTTATCTGAATTAGATGAAGAGGCGGAAATAAATACGTTGATTAAGGTTGGGATTTTAATAATTCGAGATGTAATAAAAAGTAATGATGGCTATAAACAGACCCCACCTGCTACTTTAATGAAGAGAAAAGCAGTGTATGAATCTGTAAGAAAATATATAGAAGAGAACCAAGTATCATTAAAAAAATTGATTCAGTAGGCATTTAGTAAGTAGAGATGACGAGCCTAGGACTTGGCATAAATGAGCAGAGGTTAACAGCCTCTGCTCATTTTTTGTGGCTCTTTGTCAACCACTGTGTAAAGAGTAAAATTTTTAGAGAAGCTCTGTGAGAATAGCTTAAGCTGTCTTTCCTGATTTAGAAAAAGGAGATCCTTTAGCAGTTAGCTTTACAGTTGATATCATATTGTCTGAAGTGGAAAGTTTTAAAAAACTCTCATCTATCATAAAGGTAGCTAAGTCTAAGGATAGCAAGCAGTTAGAACTGAATATGGATAGCCATGTTGTATATGTCTATTTACCAGAAAAGCAGTATAAAGCTTATGTGCAATCGACTAATTATCCTGAAATAGCTTTAAGTATGGTTATTTTTCCTGCTGTGATCGAACTGTTGAATAGGGTAGCTAGTTCTGGTTTGTCTGAGCTAGAGGATTACAAGTGGTATCAAGTGTTAGACCGAAAAGTTGAACTTTTAGGACATAGTATCGATGAGTTAAAAGATCAACGTATTTCAGCGATCGTATTAGCACAGTTGATCTTAGATGATCTACTTGAGCGTTCATTTGAAGAAGTGGGGGAATTATTTAAAAATGAGGATTAAGTTATTTACGGAAGAATTTATTGAAGCTTTCGGCAGAGATATAGATGATGAATATGAAAAATTATATCGGACAGGCGACAAACAGGCATTACTTGAGATATTTGAAAAAGCGCCGACATACGAAGCTGACATCCCATTTGATTTCCATGAATTAACAACACCGAATGACTATATCAATAATACAAAGCTCATATATGGATCATTACGTGAACTGACTCCTGCTCAAGCTTCTAAAGAAAATTTATGGTTTACTTTAGCCAACACAGTTTACCTAGATTATACACTAAAGCTATTATCAAGTAATGATCGCACAAAGGTAAAAAATGCGTTACTTTTGAAGACTAAGCGTGAACAATTGATCCAATGTATTTCCAAATATTGGTGGTTAGGCTATCTACTGTATGATGAAAAAAGCGATGACCCGTATGAATTAATGGAATTTTTCTGTGCAGAGAATGCATTAGGAAAAGCTGTAGGGTTCTTTTCCAGTAAGCTAACTTCAAACAAAGAGGTCATGCTTGGAATAGTAAAGGGTATCAGAGATAGACAAGATGTTATCAAAAATCAGAGCTGGAGTTATGGTTTTATAAATGGACATTTTAATGCTGTTGGTGGTGTCAAGATCTTAGATATGATGACTCAAGAAGAGGTATATCAGGAAACACTAGCATTTATTGATGAGATCGTAGCTGATCCTTCAATGATACCACCAACACAGCGAAACAAAATTTTGCGAAGATAGTTTTTATGATAGTAAATACAATTAAGGGCGAATATATCCATATAGTGGTAGCTATCCGTCCTATTTGTGCTCTATATAAAAGGATGATTCCCGTAAATGATGCCACGCAACGCATTTGCATTGAGATCTTTGGTGAGAAGCCACCATCTTGGCATCATTATGGTGACTGGTTCAAATTCACAGGCTTTGATGTGTTGCATGACATTGACGCGAAGTGAAACAAAAAATGAATTTGGGACCGTCTTCTGTTTTTTAGCAATACTATCTAGCGTGGGTGGAACTGG